>JAUNTP010000181.1 GCA_030538585.1 Mobilicoccus sp. | reverse complement strand
TCGACTTCGCCGACACCATCGAGAAGCAGGGCTTCACCATCGACAACCCCAACGCGGGCAGCTCCTGCGCCTGCGGCGACTCCTTCAGCTGAGCGCCCGCCACCGCCGAAGCGCCGAAACCGTAGGTTCGAAACCCACGGTTTCGGCGTTTCGCAGTCCGCGAACGTTCGCCCTCACCCGCCGCGATACCGTGGTGAGGTGCCTATCGCCGTTGCCGGGTCCATCGCGACCGACCACCTCATGACCTTCCAGGGACGCTTCGCCGACTCCCTCATCGCCGAGCAACTGGAGAAGGTGTCTCTCTCCTTCCTCGCCGACGGCCTGGAGATCCGCCGGGGAGGTGTCGGCGGCAACATCTCCTTCGGGATGGCGCTGCTCGGGGCGTCCCCCGTACTCGTCGGCGCAGCCGGGTCGGACTTCGCCGACTACCGGTCCTGGCTCGAGCGGCACGGCGTGGACTGCTCCTTCGTCCACATCTCCGAGACCGCCCACACCGCGCGGTTCGTCTGCACCACCGACTCCGTGCTCGCCCAGATCGCCACGTTCTACCCCGGCGCCATGTCCGAGGCCCGCGAGATCGAGCTCGCCCCCGTCGCGGAGCGCGTGGGTGCCCTCGACATGGTCGTCATCGGCCCCGACGACCCCGAGGCGATGCTGCGCCACACCGACGAGTGTCGCGACCGCGGCATCCCGTTCGCCGCCGACCCCAGCCAACAGATGGCGTTCATGGACGGCGAGTCCATCCGCCGTCTCATCGACGGCGCCGACTACCTCTTCACCAACGAGTACGAGTCGCACCTGGCCGAGCAGAAGACCGGCTGGAGCGCCGAGGACATCGCCGGCCGCGTCACCACCCGCGTCATCACCCGCGGCGCCGACGGCTGCACCGTCGCCACCCGCGGCGAGGAGCCGATCGACGTCGCCGTCGTGCCGGCGCGCACCGTCGCCGACCCCACGGGCGTCGGTGATGCGTTCCGCGCCGGATTCCTCACCGCCCTGTCGTGGGGGCTCGAACACCGCCACTGCGCCCAACTCGGCGCCGTGATGGCCACGCACGTCGTCGAGACCGTCGGCACCCAGGAGTACGCCGACCACCTCACCGGCCTGCGCGCCCGCCTCGCCGAGACCTACGGCGACGCCGACGCCGACGCCATCGCCGCCCACCTGCCAAAAGGCCGTGCCTGACCGGGCCGCGCGGCCGGTCGAGCCGCCGCCGTCACGCTTCGCCTTCGACCCCCAACGCGTGTGGGGCGAGGACGTCGTCGCGGTGGGCGCCGATCTCGAACCGGGCACGCTGCTCGCCGCCTACCGCGCGGGCGTCTTTCCGATGGGGGTGGGGCGCCGCGGGGGAGGACCACTCGCCTGGTGGTCACCCGACCCGCGCGGGGTGCTGCTGCCCGGCGGGCTGAAGGTGTCCAGGTCACTGCGCAAGTCCTGCCGCACGTTCGACATCACGATCGACACCGACTTCGAGGGGGTCGTCGCCGGCTGCGCCGACCCCTCGCGTGAGGGGCGCTGGATCACCCCGGCCCTCGCCGCCGCCTACCTGCGCCTGCACCGTGCCGGGTGGGCGCACTCGATCGAGGTCCGGCGCGACGGCGACCTCGTCGGTGGCCTCTACGGGGTGGCCATCGGCGGGTTCTTCGCGGGGGAGTCGATGTTCCACCGCGTCTCCGACGCGTCCAAGGCGGCCCTCGTCGGGCTCGTCGACGTGCTGTTCGCCGATCGCGACACCCGACGCTTCATCGACACCCAATGGTCGACCCCGCACCTGGCCTCCCTGGGCGTCGTCGACATCCCCCAGTCGGACTATCTGCGCAGACTGTCCTGGGCGCTGGAGCTCGACCCGCCGGTGGGGCTGATGGAAGCCTGGCGACCCCGGTGAGCGACGCCGCCGACGCATCTGTTTCCATGAACACCGCCAGGACAGCGGGCCCGTCGGGCGCTCACCGCACCCCTTTGGGTCTATGCTGGCGACGTCCACGACCGCTGTCGGCCCCGCCGACAACCGATCGCGCTCCCGCTGCACGAGGGAACGCCGACACAACCGGAAGGTGCACCTTGCCTCGGCTTGAAGACTCACCCAGGCGCGGACGGCGCTCGCGCGTCGCGCTCGGCGGGATCGCAGCCCTTGCGGCGCTCGCCCTCAGCGGATGTACCAAGGCGGCCTCGCGAGGCTGGTTGCCCCCGGGCGCCTCCGACGGAGCCGAGCGCGTGCAGACCCTCTGGGTCGGCATGTGGATCGCCGCACTCGGCGTCGGCGCCCTGGTCTGGGGTCTGACGATCTGGTGCATCATCCGGTACCGCCGCAAGCCTGGCGACACCGGCTTGCCGCCGCAGCTGCGCTACAACGTGCCGATCGAGATCCTCTACACGGTCGTGCCGATCATGATGGTCGCGGTCATCTTCTTCTTCACCGCCCGCGACGAGGCCGTGCTGCTGCAGCGCGACCCCGACCCCGACGTGACGGTCAACGTCGTCGGCAAGCAGTGGAGCTGGGACTTCAACTACATCGACGACGAGGTGTGGGAGTCCGGCATCCAGGCCGAACTCACCGGCCGCCCCGGCGTCGAGGAGACCCTCCCGACCCTCTACCTGCCGGAGAACAGCCGCGTCGAGTTCGTGCTCACGGCGCGCGACGTCATCCACTCGTTCTGGGTGCCGGCCTTCCAGCAGAAGCTCGACATGATTCCGGGCAAGGTCAACTACCTGCAGGTCACCACCCGCGAGCCCGGCCAGTTCCAGGGCAAGTGCGCCGAGTTGTGCGGCGCCTACCACGCGACGATGCTCTTCAACGTGCACGTGGTCACCCAGGAGGAGTTCGACGCCCACATGGCCGACCTGCGCGATCGCGGGCAGACCGGCATGCTCGACAACTCCCTGTCCCGTCAGCACCTGGTGCCCGGCGAGCCGGCCTACCAGCAGTACCAGCCCGAGCAGTTCGAAGGGGGCAACTGATGGCTTCGGTCGTCTCACAGCCGCAGGGAGCGACGCCCGATCGCGTCACCCCTGAACGCGAGTCCACGCTGGGTCGCAAGTTCGTCAAGGTCGTCACGACGACCGACCACAAGGTCATCGGCAACCTGTACTTCGTCACCTCAATGGCGTTCTTCGCCCTCGGCGGTCTGCTCGCGCTCGTCATCCGCGCCGAGTTGTACGCGCCGGGCCTGCAGGTCTTGCAGAACCTCGAGCAGTTCAACGCGATGTTCACGATGCACGGCTCGATCATGCTGCTGCTGTTCGCGACGCCGCTGTTCTCGGCGTTCGCCAACGCGCTGCTGCCGCTGCAGATCGGCGCACCCGACGTGGCGTTCCCGCGCCTGAACATGCTCGCCTACTGGCTGTACCTGTTCGGTGGCCTCATGGCCGTCTCCGGGTTCCTCGTCCCCGGCGGTGCCGCCTCGTTCGGCTGGTTCGCCTACGTGCCGCTGTCGAACGCGACGTTCAGCCCCAGCCTCGGCGCCGACCTGTGGATCCTCGGCTTCGCGCTCACCGGCTTCGGCACGATCATGGGTGCGGTCAACTTCATCACCACGATCGTGTGCATGCGCGCACCCGGTATGACGATGTTCCGGATGCCGATCTTCACGTGGACGATCCTCGTGACCTCGATCCTCGTCCTCATGGCCTTCCCGGTCCTCACCGCCGCGTGGGTGGCCCTGGCCGGTGACCGCCTCTTCGGGATGCACATCTACGACCCGGCGGCCGGCGGCCCGATGCTCTACCAGCACCTGTTCTGGTTCTTCGGCCACCCGGAGGTCTACATCATCGCGCTGCCGTTCTTCGGCATCGTCAGCGAGATCTTCCCGGTGTTCTCCCGCAAGCCGATCTTCGGCTACAAGGGCCTCATCTTCGCCACTATCGCCATCGCGGCGCTGTCGGTGACGGTGTGGGCGCACCACATGTACGTGACCGGCCAGGTGCTCCTGCCGTTCTTCTCGATCATGACGATGCTCATCGCCGTCCCCACAGGCGTGAAGTTCTTCAACTGGCTGGGCACGCTCTGGGGCGGGTCACTCACGTTCGAGACACCGATGCTGTGGTCGCTGGGCTTCCTCGTGACCTTCCTCTTCGGTGGCCTCACCGGCGTCATACTCGCCAGCCCGGCCCTGGACTTCCACCTCTCCGACACCTACTTCGTGGTGGCCCACTTCCACTACACCGTGTTCGGCACCGTGGTGTTCGCGATGTTCGCCGGCTACTACTTCTGGTGGCCCAAGTTCACCGGCAAGATGCTCGACGAGAAGCTCGGCAAGATCCACTTCTGGATGCTGTTCATCGGCTTCCACGCCACCTTCCTCGTGCAGCACGTGCTCGGTATGGACAACATGGCCCGTCGGTACGGCGACTACCTCGTCGAGGACAACCTCACGTTCCTCAACCAGTTCTCCACGTGGGGCTCGATCCTGCTGGCAGCCTCGATGCTCCCGTTCTTCTGGAACGTCTGGATCACGTGGCGCAAGGCGCCCAAGGTCACGGTCGACGACCCGTGGGGTTACGGCTCCTCGCTGGAGTGGGCGACCTCCTGCCCGCCGCCGCGACACAACTTCGACAGCCTGCCGCGTATCCGCTCCGAGCGCCCGGTGTTCGACATGAACCACCCCGAGGTGGCGGCGTTCGACTCGCCGACGGCCGACAAGGGCGTGCTGGACGAGCTGTACGGCGAGCCGGACCTCGACAGCAAGGGCACCGGTGACGATCTGAAGGGTGAGCGTCGATGAAGGTCACTGCATCCATCTTCAACCTGTCGTTCTTCTTCTTCGTGCCGGTCGCTGTCGTCTACGCCCTGTGGACCCGCTACAGCCTCGGCGCCATCGAGCCGGTCGGCGCCGTGGCGCTGCCGCTGCTGGGCGTCATGGGGCTCATGATCGGCCTGTACCTCAAGATGACGATGAAGCGTCTCGATCAGGACCCGGCCGACGACCCGCGTGGTGACCAGCACATGCAGGCCGGCGAGTACGGCTTCTTCAGCCCCCACACGTGGTGGCCGCTGCCGCTGGCTCTCTCGGCCACCCTGCTGTTCCTCGGTCTGGCCCTCGGCCTCTGGGTGTTCCTCGTCGGCCTGGTCATGGGCATCCTGTCGCTCATCGGGTGGGCCTTCGAGTACTTCCACCCCGAGATGGAGTTCTGACACGCCCTGCTCGTACGGCGACGGCGCCCCAGTTCGCTTGGTGATCAAGCGGATTGGGGCGCCGTCGCCGTTTCGTTGTATGGACGACGTTGGACTGACACCTCTTCTGCCTCACAATGGGGGGCGGGGAACGTAGACGTACCGGGGGTCGGAGGGATCAAGTGCAGGGTTTCATGACGCGTCGCGTGACGCTGGCCGCAGGAGCGGTGGGTGTAGCGCTGCTCGCAGGATGTTCTGTCGTGGACGAGGTCGGCGCGACCGGCACCACGACTCCGGCGCCGCCTCCGCCCGCGCCCGAAGCCACCCTGCAGTTCTCCGTGACCGACATGAGCGCCCCCATCCGTCCCGACGCCGACCTCTCCGTCGCGGCGACGGGCGGCGAGATGGTGACGGTGCGGCTCATCGGCCCTGACAACGAGGTCGTCCCCGGCCGGATCGTCGACGGGCGCTGGCAGCTGGACGAGGCGACGCGTCTGGTTCCGGACAGCACGTACACGTGGCGGGCGTCCGCGCGGAACCCCGACGGCGTCGTCACCACCACGAGCCACGAACTGCGCACCCTCACCCCCGAGATCGAGGCCACGTACCGCGTCACCCCGGACGGGCACACCGTTGGGGTCGGCATGCCGGTCATGGTCACCTTCGACAGCGCCGTCATGACCTCCGAGATGCGCGCCGACGTCGAACGTCGCATGACGATCAAGACGACACCCGAGCAGTCGGGGTCGTGGGGGTGGCTCGACGACCGGCAGCTCATGTGGCGCCCCGACGAGTACTGGAAGCCCGGCACCAAGATCAGCGTCAACGCGCCGCTCACGGGCGTGCAGACGGGTGAGAACAAGTGGATCGGTGAGCACAAGGGCGGTGACTTCACCATCGCCGACCGCGCACGGGTCAGCACGGTCGACATCGGCAACCACGTCATGACGGTGCGCGAGAACGGCTCGGTCGTGGCGACGTACCCGGTGAGCTCCGGCAAGGCCACCCCCGAATGGGAGACCCGCTCGGGCACCAAGGTCATCACCGAGATGCACGCCGAGTACACGATGGACGCCGGCACGCTCGGGGTCGACGAGGACGACGACGACTACTACCTCACCGACGTCGAATACGCGATGCGCGTGACGAACACCGGCGAGTTCCTCCACGCCGCACCCTGGTCGACGTGGGCGCAGGGGCGCCGCAACGTCAGCCACGGCTGCGTCAACATGAGCACCGCGGCTGCGCGAGAGATGTTCAACCGCACCCTCATCGGCGACGTCGTCGAGTTTGTCAACTCGGGGCGGCAGATGAAGGCCGGTGACGGTCTGTCGGTGTGGATCTTCACCCCGCAGGAATGGGCCGAGCGTAGCGCTCTCTGAGGTCAGCCCCAGCCGAGTTCGTGCAGGCGCGCGTCGTCGATACCGAAGTGGTGGGCGATCTCGTGGACGACAGTGATGGCCACCTCGTCGGCAACCTCTTGCGGGCTCGAACACATCCGTAGCGTCGGCCCGCGAAAGATGACGATGCGATCCGGCAGTCCCATGTCGCCCCAGGTGCGCTCGGTGCGCGGCACGCCCTCGTAGACGCCCAGAAGCTCTTCGCCGTCCGGTGACTCGTCTTCGACGAGGAACACCACGTTCTCGAGCATGTCGAGCAACTCTTGCGGCACCTGGTCGAGGGCATCGGCGACGAGCTCATCGAACTCCGTGGGTGACATCTGCATGACTCCATGGTGCCTGTTACATGAGCAGGGGCCCCACCGCGGCGCG
>JAUNTP010000006.1:10231-43704 GCA_030538585.1 Mobilicoccus sp. | reverse complement strand
ACACGGCAGGCGGGGACACGGCAGACTCGACGGCCCTGCAAAAGGTGGCGGACGAACCCAACGCCGACCGCATCGATCAGCACACCCGTGACTTCATCGCCCGAGTCCTGCTCCACGGACTCACACCTGCGGAGTTCGAGGAGTTCACCGCCGACCTGCTCCGCACCCTCGGCTACCAGGCGCGCGTGACCCCGTACTCGCAGGACGGCGGCATCGACGTCATCGCCCACACCGATCCGCTCGGTATCAAGCCGCCCATCATCAAGGTCCAGTGCAAGCAGAGCTCGGCTACGCGCGGTCGCCCCGACGTGCAGCAACTCATTGGCACCCTGGCCCACAACGAGGCGGGACTGTTCGTCACCCTCGGTTCGTTCAGCGCCGACGCGCTCAACCTGGAGCGCGAGCGCCAGAACCTGCGCCTGTTCTCCGGCGCGGACGTCACGAACCTCACCCTCGAGAACTACGCCGAGCTTCCCGCCCGGTGGCGCACTCGGATGCCGCTACGCCCGGTTCTCGTCGTCGACGTTGACCCCGAGGTGGGCTGACCGGTGCGGAGGGCGATGGGGCCGTGAGATGGGACAGGTCCGCAGACGGCGTCGTCGAACTCCCGAGCGGCCGCCGGGTGCGGGGTCGCGGGGTCCGGGCTGCTGTGGAGGAGCTGGCCGACTGGGGCCAGCATCTGACGTGCCGCCGACCTAACGACGAGCCTGGCGCTTGGGTGTGCTGGCCCGATTTCGGCCTGCCTCTGAACGGTGCGTCGGCGCGGCGAGCCATTCGGGGAGCATGGGACCGCAGCGCGACCCAGCGAGTCGAGGTGGTGTGCGGCGGCGGAGTGGGCCGCACCGGCACCGCATTGGCTGCCATGGCCATGCTGGACGGTCTTGACGCAGACACTGCCGTTGACTGGGTGCGGGCGCGCTATCACCCTCGGGCGGTGGAGACACCGTGGCAGCGATGGTGGTTACGCAACCAGCTGTGAGGCATCTACCCGATCAATGTCACCGGCTCAATCTCCGCCATGTTTGGCCTCTGCCTCTTCCAGAAGGTGGCGGATCCGGTCTCGCTCTTTCCGGTAGGCCTTCTCCCCGTCACCGTCCAGGATCGCCACCCGAATCACCGGAGGAAGCCCACCATCCGGCGCGGCGAGGTCTCGCAGCGCATCGTGATAGGCCCGTTGGCGCTGCCGGCCTCCCGGCCCGAACCCAACCGCAGCTTTCGAGGCGCGGTACCGGTCGGAGCGTGGCGCCAGCTCCTGGCAGAGGGCGAGGTAGTGATCACGATCGAAACCGAGAGGCGTCTCGGCCGGGTACAGCTCGAGGGAGGTGGCCCGGAAAGAGGTGAAGTGCTGCGACTCGTCGATCTCGATGAGGGTGCCAGTCTGGACGTCGGCGAAGTCACCGATCAGTGGGGTCGTGCGCTTGGCGGCCTGCGCTTCCTTCTCACCGCCTAGGGCGACGAAGATCTCCGCCAGCGTCGAGGCGACGTCACCGTACCCGGAGGGGAGGTCGAAGTGACCTCGCTGATTGATCCACGGGACCCGCGACGGCCCCAGCTCAAGACCGTCGGCGGCAGCAGCCGCGCCGAAGGCGCGCTGGCAGTCACCCACGGGCATGCCAGCGGCTCGCGTCAGATCCCACCCCATCAGCATGCCTCAACGAGCAGCATGGTGAGGATGCGCCCCTACGCGCACCCCTGATATCATGTGAGCGATATCAAAGGAGGTGGGCGCCGTGGAACAGATGCTCATCAGAAATTTGCCAGTGGGGACCAAAGCTGCCCTGAAGACACGCGCCGAGCAGCATCGCCGGTCCATGGAGGCCGAGGTGCGGGAGATTCTGGCGGAGGCCATCCGACGAGAGTCGGTCACGATCGTCGACCTGATCGCCGTGGATGAAGGCGATGACATCGACTTCGCGCCCGAGCGACTCGGTGTGAGCGCGCGCACTCCGCAGCTATGAGGTATCTCCTGGACACCAACGTGGTCTCCGCGTTACGTGTGCGGGGGCGCGAACCCGGAGTGCAGGCATGGGCGGCAGCGATTCCGGTGGCCGACCAGTTTGTCGCCTCGTTCACGATCGCCGAAGTCGAGCGAGGCGTGGTAGCGAAGGAAAGAGCCGATCCTGCTCAAGGGCTCATTCTTCGACGGTGGTTCGAGCAGCGCGTACTGACAGCCTTCGCTGGTCGCATACTGCCCTTCGACCTACCGGCGGCGAGGACCCTGGCGACGTTCCCTGTCCCGGAGCGAGCACCGTTGGACGACGCAATCATCGCCGCGATCGCCCACAGCGCAGGACTGACGATCGCGACCCGCAACACGAGGCACTTCGAACCCTTGAACATCAGCGTTGTGAACCCCTGGACCGAGCGTCCTTGAGGCGTCGGTTCTCTCCTGACCCCGACCCCGGAGGCACAGCGTCGTCCAACGCGGCGAGATCCTCCGGTGCCGGCTCCCACGCGGCTGCCTCCGCGTTGACGGCCACCTGGTCGGGCCGCGACACACCGGCGATGACCGATCCGACGGCCGGCTGTGCCGCCAACCCGCCGATCGCCACGTGCAACAGCGGGACGCCGCGGTGGTCGGCGTAGGTCTGCAGCGCTTCGACGCGGTGCCAGTTCGTCTCACGGGTGTACCGAATCGCTGGTCACATCGATGCGATGCTCGATACCGAAGCACCTAACTTGGCACGGAGGGCCCATGAACGAGTCTTTGGAGATACCGCGTCCAGATCCCGAGCCCGGAGATTGGACAACCGGGAACCGCCCCCACCTTGAGATTGAGTCCAGCCACGCCGTCTCGGTGACACATGCTGAGCCGGCGGTCCGCAAGATCCTCCGGGGAGAGGCGTCCTCACTGACGGACGCCGAGCGTGCCACTCTCGGCTATCTCAACTACTTCTGTTTCCTGAAGGGGTACGAGCCCCTGGTGGTCCTCATGCCCGACCGGGAACCGTAGATCGACGAGGGCATTGCCGACCTGCTGCCGACGAGCTGGGCTGGTTGATCGCACTCATCCTGACTGTGCGAACAGTAGACAGACGGGCAAGGTCGGTGCAGTCACGCGATCGAGCGCAGGTACCGGCCGAAGTGGGGGACGGTGAAGGCGATGCGGCCGCGTTCACCCGAGTAGATCAGGCCCTTCTTCAACAGGCCGTCGCGGGCGGGTGAGAGGCTCTGCGGTTTACGGCCCAGGTGGGAGGCGACGTCGGCGGTCGGGACCGACTCCGTCTCGTCCAGCTCGACACCCGCCGCGGCCTGCTCGGCGGCCACGTCCGCCATGGCGCGCAAGTACTCGCGCTCGCCCGGTGTCGCTCGCTCGAACCGGGAGCCGAAGAAGCCGACGCCCAACTCCTCCTCGGCCTCCGGGCCCGCGACCTCCACGTCATGCGCCGTGATCGGCGAGGCCGGCGCTGCATCCCACGTCACCTTGCCGTACGCCTGAATGAAGTACGGATACCCGCCCGTCGCCACATACATGGCCTCGAGCGCCTCCTCGGACCACTCCGCGTCCTCCTCCCGCGCCGGCGACTGCAACGCGTGCTCCGCCGCCGCCCTATCCAACCTGTCGATCCGGTTGTACCGGAACAAGCGCTCCGAGTAGGACTTGCTCGCCGAGAGCACCGCGGGCAAGTGCGGCAGGCCCGCCCCCACGACGATCACCGGCAACCCGTTCTGGCTGATCTCATGGCACGCCGCGCACAGCGCAGAGATGTCCTCCGCGCCCAGGTCCTGCATCTCGTCGATGAAGATCGCCACCCCCTTACCGACATCAGCTGCGAGGCCGCCCACATCAGTGAGCAGCTCGACGAGGTCGATCTCGATGTCCCCCGAATCCGCCCGCCCCGTCTTCGCGGGCGCGTCGATGCCCGGCTGCCACTTGTCCCGCAACTTCGCGTTCGCCGGCGCATCCCGCAGCGCGAACGCCTTGATGACCCCCAACACGTGATCCACGTCGTCCTGCTGCGGATGCCCCAGCTCCCGCACCGCCACGTGCAGCGCCGCGCTCACCGGACGCCGCAACCCCTGATCGGGACGCGCCTCGAACTTGCCCGACCCCCACCCCGCCCGCACCGCCGTGCTGCGCAGCGCGTTGAGCAGCACCGTCTTGCCGACACCGCGCAAACCAGTGAGCACGATCGAGCGCTCCGGACGCCCCCGCGCAATGCGCTCCAACACCACGGCGAACGTGCGCAACTGCTCGTCACGACCGGCGAGCTCGGGCGGGCGCTGCCCGGCACCAGGGGCGTAAGGGTTCATGATCGGATCCACGATCACACCGTATAACCGACTCTAGCCGCGCCGGCAGAGACACGCGTGATCAGGACTGGGGCTGCAGCTCCGGAAGCAGCACCTGCACCCGATCGGTGAGGCCGTCGATGACGAGCAACCCACCACCGGGCGGACACGGCCGCGCGAACTGCCAGCGCCGCAACCGCACCCCGAACGCCTCGCCCTCCTCCAGCGACGACGGCGACAACATGACCCCCGACCGCGCCCGCCGCAACGCCGGCAGCGGGCCCCGATACGCGCCCAGCACCTCGGTGGCGTCGGCCGCACCGACGAACAGCGACCCCGAATCGCGCATCAACCCCGGAAGCCCTGTGAGCACGTCGAGCAGCTCGCCGTCCGCCAGCAGATCGACGTCGTCCGCGACGACGAGCATCCGCCCGGCCCGCATGCCCGCATCAACGGCCTCGCGCAGCGCCCCCGCCTGCTCATCCCGCGTGAACGGCCCGTACACCCGCTCACTCGTGGCCGCGAGCGCCGACAGCGGGCTCCGACGGCCGGTGACGACCGCGACCTGCCAGCCGGCCTCAAGGGCCGACTCCGCCAGGGTCGTCAAGGTGCCCGACCGCCCGGAGCGACGCGGACCCGTGACCAGCAACGTCGGGCCGACCTCGTCGGCGTCGATCCACGACGGCTCCAGGGCGTCGCCCCCCACCCCGATCAGCAGCCGCGCCCCCGACGAGCAGACCGCCATGTCACTGCGGGTCGCGCGCATCGGCATCGGCTCGATCCGCCACGGCCCCCCGGGCTCGCCCTCGGTCGGTTCCGCTCCACCCGAGGCAGAGGTCACCTGTGCGAGCGCGATCTGTGTCTCGACGACGTCCTCGCCGCGCCACCCGCGGCCCGGCTCCCCGTGCCCGGCGGGGCCGGCCACCCCGAGCGGGGCGTAGTCGAACGGGTCGGCCAACCGCAGCGCCAGCCGGTCGGCGAACACCGCGAGGAGCCGCCCCGTGAGCAGGGAACGATCGCCCGTCGCCACCACCGTCATGCCGACACGCGGTCCGTCGGTCGCGATCCGCTCGAGCGTGGCGAGCACCGTGCGCTCGTCGGTGTCGAGCGCCTCGGACAGCAGATCCCACCGGTCGATGAGCACGAGCACCCGCGGCTGCCGGCCCGGATGACCCACGTCGGCACCCACCCCCGCCGCAGCAGCGATGCGGGCGTCGAGGTCGGCCCCCAGCCGCGCCACGAGACGTTCGAGGCGACCGTCCCCCGGCACGACGACCGACCCCACGTGCGGTAGCCCGACGAGTGGCACCAATCCGAAACTCGAGGCCTCGATCGCGTACACGTGCAGGTCCGGCGGCGCGAAGCGGCTCATCGCTGCCGCGGCCACGGTGAGCAGGGTCGTCGTCCGACCCGACCGGCTCGTGCCCGCGATCGCCAGCGACGACCCGCCGGTGAGCGAGATCGTCGCCGGCACCTGGCGCTGCTCGGCGGTTCTGTCCTCGACCCCGATGACGATCGTGTCGTCTTCGCCGGCCGGCAGCTCCTCCAGGGGCACGGTGGCGGGCAGCGGCGGCAACCACGGGCTCGGCGGCACGGGGATCCCCCGCTCCTGCACGACCGCCCACGCCGTCTCGACGAACGTCGCGACATCGCTGCGGCCCTGCCCGGAGTCGTCCACCGGACGGCCGAACACGTAGGGCTGTGTCACGGGCCCGCTCGCCGTCGTCACCCGCGACACAGCCACCGGCTCGGGGGTGTTGCGTCCGACGCACACCAGCGCCGAGCCGGGACGCCGCTCGTCCAGATCGACCGCGTCCGGGACCCCGATGACGTCGAGGGAGTCCGCGGCCTCGGTGACCCGCAACGCGATCCGGAGCGTCGTGTTGGCGCGGATGTCGGCGCTGACAGCCCCTGCGGGTCGCTGCGTGGCCAGCACCAGGTGGATGCCGAGCGAGCGGCCCCGGCGGGCGATGTCGACGAGCCCGTCGACGAAGTCGGGCAGCTCGGCCGCCAGGGTCGCGAACTCGTCGACGACGATGACCAACCGCGCGAGGGGGCCGTGCCCGGCCGCCAGGTAGGCGTCCAGATCGACGGTGCCGCTCGCGGCGAGCAGCCGCTCCCGCCGCCGGATCTCCGCCGACAGGCTGCTGATCGCCCGCTCGGTGAGCCGCGCATCGAGATCGGTGACGAGGCCCAGGACGTGCGGCAGGACACCGCAGTCGGCGAAGGCCGAGCCGCCCTTGTAGTCGATGAGGACGAACGACATCGCCTCCGGCGGGTTGGCGGCGGCGAGGCCGGTGACGAGGGTCCGCAGCAACTCGGACTTACCGGAGCCGGTCGTTCCCGCGACGAGGGCGTGGGGGCCGTCACGGCGCAGGTCGACCTCCACGACACCGTCGTCGCCCGGCCCCAGGGGCACACGGGTCGTCGCCAGCGCCTCCCACGCCTCCGTGACGGCGGCGGGGTCGGCCGGGTCGAGGTCGAGCAGTCCGAAGAGCCGGTCGCCGACGCGTGGCGCGTCGAGTGTGGTGAGCGTGCGGGCCAGGCGATCCGCCCAGGACACCCCCGGCAGGTCGAGCACGAGGGCCGGGCCGCCGTCCAGGCGCGGGGACTCCCCCGCCATCACGTGCAGTCCCTCGGTCATGGGCTCCTCGTCGAGGACGACGACGGCCATTCCCGGGCGGGTGCGGACGCCCGCGCGGCCGTGGGTGCCGTCGACGACGATCACCTCCCACCCGTCTCCGGCCGCACCGGCCACGGCGTCCGCCACGAGACGACCGCACGAGGGGTCGTCGGTGCCGAACCGCACGAACCGCTCGTCGGAGGCGCGCGCGTGCGGCAGCCACCTGATCCATGACCACCGAGCGGCCGCGAGCTCGGCCTCACCGGTCGGTGCCAGCACCGTGAGCCGCACGTCGTCGGCGCTCCGCTCGGCGACGAGCCGCGCGAGCACCGCCCGCGCCGCTGCGTGTCGATCCGGCCCGGAGATCGTCAGCACCGGCGCCGCCGCCAGGGGGCGCGTCACCGCACGTCCCGCCGAGTCGTGCCCGAGGTACCACCGCGGCCCGGACGCGTTGCTGGCCACCGGGACGCCCGCGAGGCGATCGAGCAGGAGATCGGCGAGCAGAGGATCCTCGCTGCGCGGGGTGCGGCGCGGCGGCGCGCACCACCTCATCTGCAGGTCGAGATCCCCGATCCGGCGTCGCTCACCGACCGGCCACGAGGTCCAACCATCGGTGAGCACCCACACCTCACCCCCGCACCGCACGTCGAGAGTGAAGGTCACGTCACCGGGCAGCTGCAGGTCACAGCCCTCGTCACCGACGCGGTAGCGCCCCACCTCCAACCGGTGCACCTCACCGGCGCCGACCCCGGCCACGACGACGAGTTCGACGAGACCGAACGGCACCTCAGCGGCGCCCGCGACGCCCTCGACACCGCCGGGAGCGACGGGCAGCGGCCACCGTGGTCCCGCCACGAGGACGTCGACGCCGTCCGTGCCGGTGATGAGCCCCCTCACCATGCGAGCCGCCCCTCATCCAGCCGCCAGTGCCAGCGCCCCCGGCCCGGTTCGCGCCGACCTGGCGCGCGGGCGAGCACGGTGGGGCAGTCGCGCCGGCGCCCCGCAGCCAGCACGAGATCCACCTCGGCGTCGGTGAGCGGCTCGCCGCTGAGGACCACGGTGTGACGCCCCCGCGGCGGCGACCCGACGCGCCCGGAGATGCCGCCCAGGGCGGGCGGCACCGGGCCCAGCGCCTCCGTGAGGTCGGCCCGCGGCGCGGCGTCGTCTCCGTCCCGAGCCGGTAGCGCCACGACCTCCACCTCCCGCGACCAAGGCGCCCGCCCGAGGGCCTGCCCGATGTCATGCAGGAATCCGGCGACCTCCTCGCTGCTGCCCTCGACCTCGATGAGGCCGGGCGCGGCGCCCAGATCACACAAGACGTGTACGCCGCCCGCCCGACCCAACGGCACGAGCGCCGGGTAGGCCTCCAGGATCGGGGAGGCGGGCCCCATCCGGGCGGGCTCGAGGCGCCAGCGCGACGCCGTGCCACCGATGCCGTCCGGCGGCGGACCGAGCGGGGCGGCGAGGTGCATCTCGACGACGCCGTGCCGGCGGTCGACGGTCACCGCCGGGCAGATCGGCAGGGGGCGGCGCTCGGCCCGGCAGGCGAGCGTCAGATGGCGCAGGGCGTCGTGGAGTGCGGCGCTCGCGCGGTGATCGGCCAGGAGACCGGAGCCGCCCCGCGTGATCTCCCACCATGGACGAGGTCCCGCGGCGGGCGCGTTCGCACTCCCCATCTCCCCCGCCTCCCCGTCCGGCTATCCACGTCTGCGACCCACTGTGCAACCCGCCGGTAACCGGTGTCGATGACCACATGACGCCCCCGGGGAGGAGGAGCGCCGAAGTCACTTGAGCAGGCGAGACATCCGTCGATCGGCCAGCGGAGTGCCTCCGGTCTGACAGGTGGCGCAGTACTGCAAGGAGGAGTCCGCGAACGACACCTCACGGATCACGTCGCCGCATTCACCGCAGGTCTGGCCCGTGCGGCCATGCACCCGCATGCCCTCCCGTTTGGCGTCCTTGAGAGCCGCTGCGGGTCGACCGCTCGCCGCCGCCACCGCCCCCTCGAGGGTGGTGCGCAGCGCCGTGTAGAGCCGCTGCGTCGTCTCGGTGTCGAAGGAGGTCGTGAGCGCGAACGGCGACAGGCGGGCCACGTGAAGGATCTCGTCGGAGTAGGCGTTCCCGATGCCCGCGATGACCGACTGGTCGCGCAGCACCCCTTTGACCTGGGCACGCTTGCGACCGAGGATCTCGGCGAGGGTCTCGACGGTGAAGGCCTCGGACAGCGGATCGGTGCCGAGGCTCGTGATGCGCGGAATCTCGGCAAGGTCGGCGACGACGTACACCGCCAGGCTCTTCTTCGTCCCGGCCTCGGTGAGATCGAAACCGGACCCGTCGTCGAAGCGCACCCGCACCGCGATGGGCGACTTGCCCGGCCGCAACGGCGTGGAGGACAACTCGTCGGTCCAGCGCAGCCATCCCGCCTTGGCGAGATGGAACACGAGGTGGACGCCTTCGCATTCGAGGTCGATGAACTTGCCGTGGCGACGGACGGCGGTCACGGGCAGCCCCGCCAGGGCGTCCGGGGGCAGCGCGTACGTCTTGAGCACCGCGATAGAGGCCAGCTCGACGCCGACCACCACGCGCCCGGGCTCGACCAGCCGCGCGGTGAGAAAGTCGGCGAGGGCCTGTACCTCGGGCAGCTCGGGCACGGCTCAGCCCTGCTCGAGGAGGGCGCGCATCTGCCGGAGCAGCCCGTACCCGTCGGGCGCCCGCAGCACCGGCACCGGGCGACGCACCCGCGGACCGAAGCCTTCGATCGACACCGGCAGACCGTGGCTGAGGACCTGCTCGGTCGTGGTCAGCTCCCGGATACCGATGGCCCGCACCACATCGGGTCGGTCGCGGGCGAAGTCGCCGTAGATCTTCGGGTCGTGCTGCCCGTCGTCACCGATGAGTACCCACGTGATCTGCGGGAACTCCCGCGCCAGCCGGTGCAGGTTGGCGCGCTTGTGCTGCTGCCCGGAGCGGAACCAGCCCGTGTTCGTCGGCCCCCAGTCGGTGAGCAGCAGCGGCCCGGCCGGGTAGCCGTGCCGCCGGATGAACCGGTTGAGGTTGTCCGAGGTGTTCCACGCCCCCGTGGAGAGGTAGAAGATCGGGGCGCCCGGATGCATGCTGAGCAGCTCGCGATACATCGGCGCCATGCCCGGCACGATGTGGCGCGCCTGCTCGTGCAGCACGAACGTGTTGTACGCGGCGATGAGGGGACGCGGCAGCGACGTCGTGATGATCGTGTCGTCGATGTCACTGACGAGCCCGAACCGGACCGCGGGGTCGACGATCATCACCGGTGCGGTGTCGGCACGCCCCCCGTGCGGGGTGATCGTCACCTCGTGCCAGCCCGGCTCGAGGTCGTGCCCCTCGATCGTGATGTCGATGTAGCCGCTGCGGTCGGTGCGGGCCTCGTGCTGCCTGCCGCCCACGTCGATCGTCACGGGGGCGTCCATCTGCTGCGCGGTGGCGAAACTGCGCCACCCCCGCACCCGCGCCTCCGGCTCCAGCGGCGCGTCTGGACCCGGCTCCGGGTCGACCGTCACCGCCTCAGGGTGACGTGAGAGCAGAACCCGGCCGAGGACCCGGACGAAATCGGCCGATCCGTACCCCGTGAGGCCCACCGCCCGGGGCGTCCACCCCTGGGAGACGAGCACCCGGTTCATGCGGGAATTCCACGCGTCCTCGATGAGGGCTGCGGCATGCGGTCTGGGCATACCTCGACGGTAGTCGATGACCTGCGAGGGGACACGCGAACGCCGCCCGCCCTCCACCGCGCCCACACCCGGTCAGGTCGGACGTTCGACTGATCGAGGCGTTCCGCTCAACTCCCCGCCGGGGGAGCCGATGGGATCGATGACGCCCGGACACGGATCACGGGGGGCCGCCGGTCGGAGCCGACCGGCGCGCAAGGGGGAGCGACGCCATGGAGGGCTCACACCGTGCACGAGATGGACTCGCCGGGACGGCGACACCTGGACGCCAGGCGCCGCAAACTGCCACCTGCGCGACCTCGGCGATGCCGCCACGCAGCGCCGACGACCGGCGCTCACGCCGACCGGCGCCCGCGGGGCACTCGTCCCATGCGCCGCGGCCTGTCCCGCAACCACGCCGCACCCCTGCGCGGGCGCGTCGGCTGCCGCCACACCCACGGGCTGGAAGAGGTCTGGTCGGCTCGCCACGCGAGTAGTGTCAGCGCCGACGTCCCTACGCCCGCGAGGATCATCATGACCGAAGACGAGGGCACCAGTTCTCGCAAGGCGCAGACCGCGCCGCCCCCGGATGCGTCCTTCAAGCCGGACTCGCCCACCGAGATCACCGCCCCCAAGTGGCGGTACACGTTCAAGAAGTCGGTCATGGAGTTCATGCGCGACGGGTGCATGGACGCGGCCGCCGCCCTCACGTACTTCTCCGTCCTGTCGCTGTTTCCGGCGCTGCTTGCGATGGTGTCGATGCTCGGCGTGTTCGGTCAGGGTCAGCAGACCGTCGACACCCTGATGGGGCTCGCCTCCGACTTCGTGCCCAGCGACGTGCTCTCCCTCGTGGAGCCGGTCGTCGCCTCGATGGTCGCCTCGCCGGCCGCCGGATGGACGCTGCTCACGGGTGTGCTCGTCGCCCTCTGGTCGGCGTCCAACTACGTCAATGCCTTCTCGCGCGCGATGAACCGGATCTATGAGGTCGACGAGGGGCGGCCCATCTGGAAGGCGCGACCCCTGTTCGTGCTACTGACGCTCGTCATCCTCGCGCTCATCGCCGTCATCGGGGTCGGCCTCGCCGTCAGCGGGCCCGTGGCGCGCACCATCGGCGACTACGTCGGCCTCGGCGACACGGCGGTGCTCGTGTGGGACACCGCCAAGTGGCCCGTCATCCTGGGCTTGGTCATCCTCATCGTGGCGCTGCTCTACTACGTGACGCCCAACGTGCAACAGCCGAAGTTCCGCTGGATCAGCGTCGGCGCCACCATCGCCATCGCGCTGTGGCTGGTCGTGTCGGCCGGGTTCGGGTTCTACGTCGCGAACTTCGGCAACTACAACGCCACGTACGGTTCCCTCGGTGGCGTCATCATCTTCCTGCTGTGGCTATGGATCACCAACAACGCGCTGCTGTTCGGCGCCGAGATCGACGCCGAGCTCGAACGATCTCGCCAGTTGCAGGCCGGCATCAAGGCCGAGGAGACCCTGCAGTTGCCGCCCCGGGACACCACCCAGAGCGACAAGGCCGCGGCCAAGCGCGCCGAGGTCATCGAGCGCGGCCGCCAGCTCCGTCTGGACGCCGAAGCCGCCGCCGACCACGACTCCGGCAGCACCGCCGTCCGCGACGACTGAACCCGCCTACCCCACACGACGCACGCCCCGCGGGCCCTACCCGCGGGGCGTGCGTCATCTCCCGTTGGTTGAGGAGGAGCGAAGCGACGTCTCGAAACCACCTCGACTGGCGTAGTGACGTGGGCAATGGTCTCGAGACGCTTCGCTCCTCGACCAACGGGGTGGAGGCCTGTGCGGTCGCGTGGACGGTGGTCTCGAGACGCTTTGCTCCTCGACCAACCAGAGGTAGAGGCGCGTGAACGTCGTTGCGGCAGACAGGATCAGCGCGCAAGGATGCAACCTGGGCACGAGTGCGTTGGGAGTTGGACGGCAGTTCAGTACGCTCTACCTGGACGGGCGTTCACCCCGTCACCGCGCTGGGGGGCGCGGCGGGCCGGATGGCCCGACGTCACGACACAGGGGATCACATGTTCGCCGTTCACATCGCACTGCTCGCCGCATCGGCCGCGCTCGTCGCCGCCACGGCCGCCGGTCACGCCAACCTGCGCCGCCGCGAGGAGACGCTGCCGACGATCGGGTACGTCATCGGGGGCGCGCTCATGGTCGGCAACGCCGCCAGCCTGCTGCCCAGCACGCCGCACTGGTACTCGGTCGCGATGATCACGTTCACCGTCGCCGGGTACGTGTGGTACCTCATCTCCATCGCGTCGACCACGCAGGCCGAGACCGAGGCCACGTTCGCGTCGCGGGAGATCTACTCCGGCCGCGTTCCGGCCCGCCCCGAGCGTCCGGCGCTGCGGGTCGTGCACGCCACCGTGGTCGAGGAGCCGGAGCGCGTCACCGCCACACAGGAGACCTTCGCCGCGACTGCTCCCGCCACCAGCACGGCGCCCACCGGCACCACCTACGTCGCCCGCGACATCGACGCCTACGTCGACGCCCGCCGCACCCGCCGCGCGCACGGCCGGTTCGTCGCCCGCCGCCACGACCACACCGACCCCACGGAGCGCTTCCTGCGCCTCGCCGAGGCCTACGACATCGACCGTCGCCCCCGCAGCATGGGCCACTCCGCCGAACTCTGAGGCGCGAACCCGCTCAGACCGTGCAGAAAACACACGGTCTCGACGGGTGAAGGACACATCACCCGCTGAGACCGTGTATGAAACACACGGTCTCAGCGGGTTGGGGTGTCAGGGCGTGGTCTCGTGCGACTGGCGGCGGCTCACGAGCTGCATCTCGTCGAACTCGCGCACGACCTCGTCGTCGCTCCGGAACGTCAGCAGGCTGAGCCCCCACGCCACGAGCAGGTTGAGCGCGAACGCCGGCACCATCTCGTACAGGCCGAACAGGGGGTCACCCCGGTCGCCGCCCCAGGTCGAGCTCGGACCCCATAGGGCGACGGTCACGGCGCCGACGATCATTCCGGCGAGCGCCCCCTGCCAGGTGAGGCGACGCCACCACAGAGCCAGCAGCACGATCGGGCCGAACGACGCCCCGAACCCGGCCCACGCGAACGACACGAGGCGCAGGATCGACTCGTTCTGCTCCCACGCGATCCATCCCGCCAGCAGGGAGACGATGAGCACGGCGAGGCGGCCCATCATGACGTAGTGCGCGTCGCTCTTCTCCCGGCCGAGCACGCCGTAGAGGTCTTCGACCAGCGCGGAGGACGTCACGAGCAACTGGCTGCTCATCGTGCTCATGATGGCCGCGAGGACAGCCGCGAGCATGAACCCGGCGATGATCGGGTGGAACAGGATCTGCCCCATCCGGATGTACACGGTCTCGGGGTTGGTGATGGCGAGCTCAGGGTTCTGCTGGAAGTAGGCGAGGCCGACGAGCGCGGTCGAGATGGCTCCGGCGACGGCGAAGATCATCCACCCGATGCCGATCCGGCGACCCGCGACCGCCTCTGCCGAACTGCGCAACGCCATGAACCGGACGATGATGTGCGGCTGACCGAAGTACCCCAGCCCCCACGCGAGCGCGGAGACGACACCGATGAACGTGGCACCGCGCAGCATGGAGAAGTGGTTGGGGTCGACCGCCTGGATCGACTCCGCCATCCCGCTGAAGCCGCCCACCACGAAAAGGCCGACGACGGGCACCGCGACGAGCGCGGCCACCATCATCAGGCCCTGGATGAAGTCGGTGTAGCTCACCGCGAGGAACCCGCCGAAGAGGGTGTAGGCGACCGTGACCACCGAGATGACGAGCAGACCCTCGGTGTAGCTGCGGGCGAAACTCGACTCGTAGAACACGCCGCTCGCCGTCATGCCCGAGCTCACGTAGAACGTGAAGAACACGAGGATGATGAGCCCGGAGGCGATCCGCAGCAGGCGAGAGCGGTCGTGAAGACGGTTCTCGAAGAAGCTCGGCACGGTGATGGAGTCGCCCGCCACCTCCGAGTAGGCGCGCAGTCGGGGCGCGACGAACGCCCAGTTGGCCCAGGCGCCGACCGTGAGGCCGACCGCGATCCACGCCTCGACGAGGCCCGTGGCGTAGATGGCGCCAGGCAGCCCCATGAGCAACCAGCCCGACATGTCCGACGCTCCGGCCGACAGGGCCGCGACGCTCGGTGGCAGATCGCGCCCACCGAGCATGTAGTCACCGAGGTCCTTGGTGCGCGTGTAGCTGTACCAGCCGATCAACAGCATCGCGGCGAGATACAGGACCATCGTGATGATCTGGTAGGTGAGTTCACTCACCGGTGCCTCCTTCGGACGCCGCCGGGCCGCGGGGGTGCGCCGTGCGGGAGGTGAGCATATTCCCACGGACGCAGGGCCAGTCGCGGCGTGACCACACCCCCTTATTTTCCACGGCTCAGGCCGGTAAAGTGTCCCGCGTCGTCGACTCGACTCCACCATCCGTCACGCAGGGAGTTCCCTATGCTGTCCGCTCAGTCCACCGCGGTCGTCACCGCCACGGCCGGCGTCGTCGCCGAACACGCCGTCGAGATCACCTCCCGCTTCTACCCGCACATGTTCGAGGCGCACCCCGAACTCCTCGGCGTCTTCAACCGCGCCGACCAGGGCCGCGGCGAGCAGGCTCAGGCGCTCGCGGCCTCGGTCGTCGCGTACGCGGTCAACCTCATCGACCCGGACGCCCCCGACTTCACGCCGGTGCTCAATCGCATCGCCCACAAGCACGTCTCGCTCGGCATCACCGCCGAGCAGTACACGATCGTCGGCCACCACCTCATGTGGGCCATCGGCGACGTCCTCGGCGACGCGGTGACGCCCGAGATCGCTGCTGCCTGGGACGAGGTGTACTGGCTGTTCGCGCTGCAGCTCGTCGCCGAAGAGGCCAAGCTCTACGCGCAGAACGGGCTCGACCCCCACCAGCCGTGGCGCGACTACCGCGTGGCTGAGCGCCGCGACGAGGTCACGGTCGACGGGAGCCCCGAGGTCGTCACGTTCGTTCTCGCGCCCGTCGACGGCGAGCCGGTTCCGCCGCACCACCCCGGTCAGTACGTCACGGTCAACCCGACGCTGGCCGACGGGGGCACCCAGCCGCGCCAGTACACGATCTCCGCGGCGCCGCACACCGACAGCCTGCAGATCACAGTGCGACGCGTCCGCGAGGGCGACGAGGGACCGGCCGGCCTGATGTCCAATCACCTCATCGACGAGTGCCCCGAGGGCACGATCATCCCCACCTCGATCCCCTGCGGGGACGTCGTCCTCGACGAGGACTCGACCGACCCGCTCGTGCTCGTCAGCGCTGGGGTGGGCATCACGCCGATGGCCGCGATCATCGACGACCTCGCGGCGCGCGGGTCCTCACGGCCGGTCATCCTCGCCCACGCCGACGTCTCCGCCGCCACGCACCCCATGTACGACGCCGTCAAGGCAGGCGCCGACACGCTGCAGACGGCCGGCTCGCACCTCTGGTACGAGGACCTCGAGGGCGCCGCTGACCGCGAAGCCGTCGAAGGCCTCATGAACCTGGAGTACATCGACATCCCCGCCGACGCGACCGTGTTCATGTGCGGCCCGCTGCCGTTCATGCGCGAAGCGCGCCGCACCCTCCTCGACAAGGGCGTCTCCAGCGAGAAGATGCGGTACGAGGTCTTCGGCCCCGACCTGTGGGCACAGAACCCGGCCTGATCGGCCGGTCCGTTGGTCGAGGAGGGAGCGCAGCGAGCGTCTCGAGACAGCTCGCGCTACGACGTCAACCCTCGATGGTTTCGAGACGTCGCTTCGCTCAACCAACGGCGATTCTCCGAGACCGCCGGTCATGGACCGGCGGTCTCGCAGGGTCGCGTCAGCCGGTGACGTCGACGAGGTCGACGACGAAGACGAGGGTCTCGTTCGGGGCGATGGCGCCGCCCGCGCCGCGGGCGCCGTAGCCCAGGTGCGGCGGGATGGTGATGCGGCGGCGACCGCCGACCTTCATGCCGACGATGCCCTCCTCCCAGCCCTTGATGACCATGCCGCCACCGAGCGGGAAGCTCAACGGCTGGCCGCGGTCGTAGCTGTTGTCGAACTCGCGGCCCGTGGACCAAGAGACCCCGACGTAGTGCGCGGCCACGGTCGTGCCGTTGACGGCTTCGGTGCCCGAGCCTTCGGTGAGGTCTTCGAGCTGCAGGTCCGACGGCGCGTCGCCCTCGGGAATGGTGACGTTCGGCTTGTCCATGGCCACCACCCTAGGAGACTGCGGGAGAACCCGCCTACCGCCCGGCCGCCTGGGCGCGTAGGGCGCGTTCGAGCAGGTCGAGCCGCTCGACGATGAGGCGGCGCAGGGCCCCTGGGGCGTCCGGGTGCTCCTCGAGCCAGGCGCGCACCGCCACCAGGACCGATTGCTCGTCCACACCGCCGCCGACGTGCGCGTCGAGATCGCCGGCCGGGAACAGTCCGGCCACCACGCGGGTGGCGAGTTCCTGGCTGCGTGAGCCCCAGACCTCTTCGAGGGCGTCGAGGTAGCGCTGCGCGTAGGCGTCGGTGAGCGCCCCGTGCCCGGGGGTGGCGAACCCGGTGGTGCGGGCGGTGACCTCATCGTTGGAGAGGCTTGGGTCGCCCACCACCTCGCTGAACGCCCGCTCCTTGGTGTCGGCGTCCGGCATCGACATCAGCGCGGTGAGGTGGCGGATGCGCGCCGGGGAGCTGGAGTCCCGCTCCCGTTCGGCGTCGAGGTCGGCGACATCGGCGCGCCCGGTGGCCACGAGCGCCCGCAGCAGCGACCAGCGCATCGCCGAATCCATGGGCAGGCCCTCGACGACCTCCTCACCGTCGAGCAACCGGCGGATGCGATCCGCCTGCGCGTCGCACGAGAGCGCGGCGTCGGCGAACACCCGCGCGTACACGAGCTGGGTGCCCGACCCTTCGGCGATCGCCATCTGTTCCCCGGCGAGGTCGAGAAGACGCGCGACGAGCTCGTCCCGCACGGCCGCGGGTGCGTACCGGCGGGCCGCGGTGAGGGCGTTGCCCAGCGCCGATCCGAGCAGCGCCACGTGCTTTTCGCCGGGTGCGTGCGCGACGACGAGGTCGACGTATTCGACGGCGGGCAGGAGCCCGTCGCGGCAGGCGTTCCACAGGGCCGACCACACGCAGGCCCGGGAGAGGGAGGACTCGATCCCGAACGAGCGACGCACGGTCGCGAGGCCCGCAGGGTCGAGCCGCACCTTGGCGTAGGTGAGGTCGTCGTCGTTGACGAGGACGAGCGCCGGCTCCGGCAGCCCCGCCGCCTCGGTGACGATCGTGCGTTCGCCGGTCACGTCGAGCTCGAGGCGGGAGGTGCGGCGCAGCACGCCGCCCTCCTCGGCGTAGAGACCCACGACGAGGCGGTGGTCGCGGAACACGTCGCCGTGCTCGCCCGACGGGCCCTGCTCGATGACGAGCTCGGCGATCTGCCCGTCCTCGATGCTCACCCGCGGAGTCAGCTCGGAGACTCCCGTCGTCGTCAGCCACTGCGCCACCCACGGACCGAGGTCGCGCCCGGACGCCTCTTCGAGGGTCGTGAGCAGGTCGGGCAGCGTCGTGGAGGAGAACGCGTGCCGCGCGAAGTAGGCGCGGGCCCCGGCGTAGAACTCCTCTTCACCGACGTAGGCGACGAGCTGCTTGAGCACGCTCGCGCCCTTGGCGTAGGTGATGCCGTCGAAGTTCTGCTTGGCGGCCTCGATGTCGGGGATGTCGGCGACGATGGGGTGCGTCGTCGGCAACTGGTCCTGCTCGTAGGCCCACGCCTTGCGGCGGGCACAGAACGGGGTCCAGGCGTCGGTGAAGTCGGTGGCGAGCGCGTTGGCGGCGGTGCCCATGTAGTCGGCGAACGACTCCTTGAGCCACAGCTCGTCCCACCATTTCGGGGTGACGAGGTCGCCGAACCACATGTGCGACATCTCGTGCATGAGGGTGTTGGAGCGGCCTTCGCGCTGGCTGCGGGTGGCCGCCGACTCGAACACGTACGCCTGGTCGGCGAAGGTCACCAGGCCCGGGTTCTCCATGGCGCCGAGGTTGTACTCGGGCACGAACACCTGGTCGTACTTGCCCCACGGATAGGGGTAGCCGAACGCGGTGTGGAAGTGGTCGAGGCCCAGCTTGGTGAGGGCGAACAGCTCGTCGGCGTCGAAGGCACCCGCGAGGGACTCGCGGCACAGCAGCGCGAGCGGGATCGTCAGCGTGGAGGTGGTGGACTCCTCCTCGACACTGGTGACGTCACCGCTCCACTCGTCGTCCCACCGGCGGTACGGGCCGGCCGCCACGCACACCAGGTAGCTCGACAAGGGCGGGGTGGGCGCGAACTCGACCCGCGAGCACGCCTCACCCGCCCGGTTGGCGGGGGCGTCCTCGCGGACGGTCTCGGCGGCGTTGCTGCGCAGCTCCCACTCGCTCGGGCCGGTCACGACGAGGGTCCACGCCGCTTTGAGGTCGGGCTGTTCGAAGCACGGGAACACGCGCCGCGCGTCGGAGGGCTCGAAGTGCGTGTACAGGTAGACGCGGCCGTCGGCCGGGTCGACGAACCGGTGCATGCCCTCACCGGAGCGGGAGTACCGCGCCCGCCCCGCCACGGTGACGGTGCACGGCTCACCGGCCGGCAGGCCGCTCACGCGCACCCGGGCGCCGTCGCTCACGACCTCGCGGGCCTCGCCCTCGACGCTCACCTCGGTGACCTCGCCGAGGAAGTCGACGACGACCTCCCCCGCGGCGCTGGTGAGGGCAAGCGTCGAGGACACCGCGAACGTGGCCTGATCGGCATCACCGGCGTCCGAGACGTCGATCTCGACGCGGCAGGACTCGAGGCTGATGTCGTCGCTGCGGCGGGCGCACTCCCCGCGCGTGAGGTTGGCCATAGCCGTCAAGCTACCGGCCGCCCAGCGCACGCCGACGGGTATTTCGTGAACTCGCTCGCCACCCCGGCGGGGGTGCTACAGGGGGCCCACCGCGACCGGGCGTCATGGCGATACCGACATCTCGGGCCTACCCTGGAGGGCATGCAGACTATCTGCGTGTTCGGCGGATCCAGCCCCGGTGCGGACCCGCGCTACGTCGAGGCGGCCGCCGCCCTCGGTACCGAGATCGCTTCGCGCGGCATGCGACTCGTCTACGGCGGCGCGTCGATCGGCCTCATGGGGGCCGTCGCCGACGCGGCTTTGGCGAGCGGTGCCGACGTGCTCGGCGTCATGCCCGAGCATCTGTGCCAGGACGAGATCGCGCACCGGGGGCTCACCGAACTGCGGGTCACCGCGTCGATGCACGAACGCAAGCAGGTCATGGCGCAGGAGGCGGATGCGTTCATCGCCCTGCCGGGCGGGTTCGGCACCGTGGAGGAGGTCATCGAGATCCTCACGTGGAATCAGCTCGGCCTCATCGCGACACCGGTGGGTCTCGTCGACACCCTCGGCTACTACGGGCGGCTCGTGTCGTTCTTCGGGCATGCGGTGTCGCAGGGGTTCGTGCGCGCCCCGCACCTGGGCCTCTACTCGATCGACCCGGACCCGGTGGCGCTGCTGGAGGCGATGGAGCACTACGAGCCGACGGCCACCCCCAAGTGGGTCGACCGGGCCTGACACGCCCCGGGCGGCCGTGTGAGACCGTGGGCCCGTGGATACCCAAGCCGTCCTCGACCTCATGCGTGAGGTCGCCGCGCAGGTCATCACCCCTCGGTTCCGCTCCCTGGCCTCGGGAGAGGTCATGGAGAAGAACCCCGGCGACCTCG
The DNA here is from genome assembly GCA_030538585.1 of Mobilicoccus sp. Lineage (GTDB taxonomy): Bacteria > Actinomycetota > Actinomycetes > Actinomycetales > Dermatophilaceae > Mobilicoccus. Next base: position 23,439 of record JAUNTP010000006.1, on the reverse strand, counting down.
TCACCGTCGCCGACCAGGAGGCCGAGGTCCTCATCACCGACGCGCTGCGGGAGGCGTTTCCGGGCGCCGTCGTCGTCGGTGAGGAGGCGACCGCCACCGACCCGAGCCTGCCGTCCCTGCTGGCCGATGCCCCGCACGCCTTCACCGTCGACCCGGTCGACGGCACCAAGAACTTCGTCCACGGCTCACCCGATCACGCCGTCATGATCGCCGAACTGCGCAGCGGGGAACCCGTGCGGGCCTGGATCTACCACCCCGAGCACGAGGTCGCGTTCGTCGCCGAGAAGGGGCAGGGGGTCTACCGCAACGGCGAACTCCTCGACGCACCCGTTCAGGCGGGGTCGCCGCTGCGGGTGACGACGTCGCGCCCCGCCGACGAGGGACGCCACGGCACCCTCGACCTCGGCCCCACGGCGTGGAGCTGCGGCATCGATTACCCGATGCTCGTCGAGGGTCGTCTCGACGGGCTCGTCTACCGCAGCAGCAAGCCGTGGGACCACGCTCCCGGCTCGCTCATGGTCGAGGAGCGCGGCGGGGTCGTGCGCTACCTCGACGGCACCCGGTACACCGTCGCCGCCGGGGACCGGTACCCGACACAGCTGCTCGCCGCGGCGACGCCCGAGGCGTGGGACGAGATCGCCCCGCAACTGTCTTTCACCTGATCTTCGCCCTGGTCAGGGGCACATCGTGGGATCTTCCCGCTGATGTCGACATCTGGCGCCCAGCCCGAGTGGGTCGCGTCTTGGACGGGCTCGCACGGGTGCCAATCGACTTGACCTTCTCTTGACCGGATCGGGACGCAATCCTGCACGGGCGATCGTCCGGAACACCTACAGCGCTCTGCATCTCGGTCGACTGGATACGCGACGGCGGCCCCACTCACCCACCCCGGGTCGACGTCACGGGCACCAGGAGCGGTCACAGGCCCAGGTTTGCCAAGGAGGGGCGGTGCGGCGGTCGCACCGCCCCTTCGCCGTGCCCCGACCGCAGGGCGCGACAATGGATGAGACCCACCACAGGAGGCCTCGATGACCACGGCTTGTCCCCACTCCGCTCACGGACGACGCAAGACGGTGCGGGAGGGTGAGCGCACCGCCCGCGGGGTCGAGGTGATCGACGGGGTGTGGCACATCTCCGAGCTGCCGCTGGTCAAGGAGGTGCTGCGGGCCGGCAACACGACGGTGCAGGCCGGGTTCAACTCCGACATGGTCCACGCCGAGGGGGAGCGCGCGTTCAAGGATCCCATCCTCTTCATGGACGGCCCCGAGCATCGGCGCCAGCGCAGCATGATCGCGCGCTACTTCGCCCCCGCGACGGTGAGTCGCCGCTACCGCGACCTCATGATCGAGCGCGCCGACGCCCTCGTGGCGGGCATCGCCGCGGACCTGGACAAGGGCCGCACCGTCGACCTCGACGACCTCAGCCTGCTGTACTCGGTGGAGGTGGCGGCCAAGGTCATCGGCCTCACCAACTCCCGCCCCGAACACCTGGCGCGCCGCCTGGAGCGGGTGTTCACCGTGCCGGCACAAATGCCCCAATCGCACACCGACGAGGAGACCGAGCCGGCCCCCTCGTTGAAGAACCGGTTCCTCCAGTTCAGCAACACCGCGCGGGCGCTGCCCGCCGTCGGCATCTTCTTCGTGTGGGACGTGCGCCCCGCCGTCGTGGCCCGCCGCCGCGAGCGCGACGAGGACGTCATCTCCCACCTCATCGACCAGGGCTACAGCGACGGCGAGATCCTCAGCGAGTGCCTCACCTACGGGGCGGCGGGCATGGTCACCACGCGCGAGTACATCTCAGTGGTGACGTGGCACCTCCTCGAAGACGGCGATCTGCGCCGCACCTACCTCGCCGCCGAGGAGGCGGAGCGGTACGACATCCTTCACGAGATCCTGCGCCTGGAGCCGGTGGTCGGCAGCCTCTACCGCCGCGCCACCGAGGACATGACCCTCCTCGAGGGCGATGTCGAGCACCACATCCCGGCCGGGGCCGTCATGGCGCTGTCGATCCGTGGCGCCAACGCCGACCCCGAGCAGGTCGGCGCCGACCCGCTCGGCCTGTGCCCCGGCCGCGACCTCGCGAAAGGCGTCAAGCCCGAAGCGATGTCGTTCGGCGACGGCAACCACCGCTGTCCGGGCAACGCGCTCGCGATCCAGGAGACCGACATCCTCCTCACCCGCCTGCTGCGCCTCCCCCTCACCCTCGCCCACGCCCCCACCATCGACTGGCTCGACCTCATCGCCGGGTACGAGATCCGCGGCGTCCGTCTCGCCCACGCCTGAGCCGTCTCAGTCCCTGACATCCGGACCGTCGCCACGGCGCGGCTGTCGACGGCTGCCGAATATCCGAAGAACACTGAGGATCACCGGGTTTGCTGCCGACTGAGCAGGTGAGCGGCTTTTTCGCGAACAGAAGAGGACTTGACGATGATCGATCTGCCCGACGGCGTCGCGTTCGAGGACGGCGACGCCCCCCGCATCGCGGTCGACACCCCTGCGGGCCGCGGCGTCGTGCACCTCGACGGTGCGACCGTGACGAGTTGGGTGCCGGCGGGCGGCGAGGAGGTGTTCTTCGTCAGCGAGCAGTCCCGATTCGGTGAGGGCGTCCACATCCGCGGCGGCGTGCCGCTGTGCGCCCCGTGGTTCGGGCCCGGCCTGTCCAAGGACCGCACCCCCGCGCACGGCTTCTTCCGGTCGGTGCGCTGGACCCTCACCGAGGCCCGCCGTGACGGCGACACCGTCACCCTCGTGCTCACCCTGCCGCCGCTCGCCGACATCGCCCACGTGGACGGCGTCGACAGTGCACCCGCCGACCTGAGTGCCACGTACACCGTCACCCTCGGTGAGGACCTCACCCTCTCCCTCGAGACCACCTCCCCCAGCACCGCCCTGGAGCTGGAGAACGCGCTACACGCCTACCTGCGCGTCTCCGACGTCAAGGCCGTGACCGTCGAGGGCCTCGCGGGATCGCGCTACGCCGACAAGGCACCCGGTGGCCGCGCCGTCAACGCCCAGTCCGGGCCGGTCAAGCTGCTGCGCGAGACCGACCGCGTCTACGCCTCGGCCGAGCCGGTCGTGCTCGTCGACGGCGACCGCCGCGTCACGTTCACCAAGACGGGGTCGAACAGCACCGTCGTGTGGAACCCGTGGTTGCGCAAGGCCGCCGACCTCTCCGACTTCGGCGACGACGAATGGCAGCGCATGATCTGCATCGAGCCCGCCAACGCCCTCACCGGCCACGTCGAGCTCGCCGCCGGCGAGAGCCACACCCTCACCGCGACGATCTCGCTCGACTGACGGCGGGGAGTGTCGGACGGGCACGGCGCGGTAGGTTGAGGCCGACCCGACCCGCACATCCTCGAGGAGTCCCCGTGCGCCTCCCAGCAACAGCGGTGCGCGCGTGACCCTGTCCGTCATCGCCCTCGTCCTCGGCGTGCTCGCCTACGGCGCGGCCGGAGCGCGCCTCTCCGACGGCGCCCGCGGCGACGTGCACCCGCTCAAGTCCCTCACCTGGTGGACCGGGACCGGGCTTCAGGGGTGCGGGTTCCTCTTCACCTTTCTGGCGCGCGGGCATCTGCCGCTGCTCATCGTGCAAGCGGCCGTCGTCGGTGGACTCGCGATCACCGCGATCATCCAGCACGTCAGCCGCACCCGCGCGCTCTCGCCCCGCGACGTCGGCGCGATCGCCGTCCTCGTCGTCGGGATCGGTCTGCTCGCCGCCACGACCGTCCCGGGCCCGTCGCTGCCCATCGCCCCCGTCCACCTCGTGGTCCTCGGGGTGGGTGTGGCGATCTGCCTCGCGGGCATCCCCCTGGTCACCCATCCCGGGCTCAGCGGCGTCCTCAGCGGTCTCGGGTTCGCCATCTCGGCCATCGCAGCCCGCCTCCTCGTCACGGACCTGCCCGCGCAGATCTGGCGCTTCTGGGAGTGGGGGCTCGGGGTCTGGATCGCGGGGATGCTCCTCATGGGCGGTCTCGTCCTCGGCCAGGTGCACCTCACCCGTGGCCTCGCGGCCTCACACGCCGTCGGAGTCCTCGGCGCCAACTACGTGACCAGCACGATCGTGCCGGCGGGCGTGGGTCTGTTCCTCCTCGGCGAGCTGCCGCGGGCCGGCATGGAGTGGGCAGTCGTCGTCGGCCTCGTGCTGTCGCTGGCCGGAGCCCTGTCGTTGCTCCGCCCCGATCAAGCCGACCCCGTCGCCCAGGGGTCGGCCACCGGGGACGCGCACCCCTGATGCGGCATTCCGGCTCAGGGGGTCTCGACCCTCGTGGGTCGAGCAGCGCAGCGTCTCGAGACCATAGGCGAGGCTCTCACGTGAGGTCCCTCAGCGGGAGTGCCCGACGACGATGGGCCTCGACGGGCCGCGCCCCACGTCGTTCGTCGACCCCGAGAAGCACCCGGCCGACGCGCCGAGGCGGTGCAACCCGGTGAGGTCGCCGAGCCCCCAGACGGCCTCCTTCTCGGTGGTCTCGGGGTGCATGATCTGCATCGGTGCGTTCACGTGGTCCAGGCCCATCGTGTGGCCGATCTCGTGCATGAGGACCTGGCCCCACGTGCCGAGCTCGCCCGTGCTACGGCCCGAGCCGAACCCGGACGGCAGGGATTTGGTCGAGTTGAGGACGACGTACCCCTGCAGCGTGCGGTGCCAGGCGCGGTTGTTGATGCGCTCCGGTGACAGGTCGTAGAACACCCCACCCACGCCGAGCACGTCGCCGCGTCCGCGCAGGTAGGAGGTGCGCTCAGGGGCCGTGTAGGCGATGACGAGCTGGGTGTCGGCCGGGTAGTTCTCCAGCCCGGTGGTGCGAGCCGAGCCGGGCACCATCGACGTCGTGCCGCGGTAGGTGAACGGCACGCCGCTGGCCGCCGAGGCGAGCGACACCGCGCGGCGGACGTCGGCGAGCGCCTCGGGCGGGGCGCCATCGAGGTTGACCCGGTACCCGACGGGGGTGCACGGGTCCCAGCGCACGGGGGTGCGCGTGAGGAAGGCATGCGAGCGCGTGTCGCCCGCGCCGACACCCACGGTGAACGACGGCGTCACCTGCTCGGCGGCACGACCCGCCGCGGGGGCGAGCACCCGGTAGTGCTCGACGCCGTTGGTGTCGGTGGGCAGCCGGAGCGCGAACGTCCCGGTCGTCGACGACTCGGCGACGGTGCGCCAGGTGCGCCCCACGAGTCGCTGCAGGCGAACCGTCCGCTCCTGCGACGTCGCCAGCGTGCCCCGCACGAGCACCCGGTCTCCGGTCTTGACCACGCGGGCGCTCGGCGCCGCCTGCAAGACATCATCGGGAGCGGCATGTGCCACCCCCGGAACCGCCAGTCCTATCCCCATGACGGCGGCGACGAGAATCCCTCGCCTGAACAACACGTCGGCCTCTTCACGTGTCGAGCGAGCGCGCGCCCACCATGACAGATGGTGTGCGTGCTGCGTCGCTGATGCTGAATCTCCCCCGAGACCTCGCCGCACGGACGGCGATGGGCACAGGATCTCACACGCTCCTCGCGACACGCCAGAGCGCCGTGGGTGCTGCTCGCGCGGACGTGTCATACATCTCCATCGGCAGCAGACGCGGCCGGTGCAGGAAATGTGGCCGGAGCAGCTCCGGAGGCGAGCAGTAGGGAGTGGGCCATGACCGGGCCGATGTGGGTGAAACCGGCCTCGTGAAGGCGATCGGCGAGGGCGGTCGAGCGTCGGGTCCGTCGCGGGATCCCGGCGGCGGTGGTCTCGATGGGTGCCTCGTCGGCGTCGTCGGTCGTCTCGTCGGCGCCGTCGTCCCAGACAAGAGCGGCGAGGCCACCGTGCTCGCGGAGCGCCACCACCGCGCGGGCGTTGGTGATGGCCGCGGAGATCTTGCGCCTGTTGCGGATCATCGTCGGGTCGTCGAGGAGTCGCTCGATGGCCGCGTCGTCGAAACGGGCGACGGCGTCGGGATCGAACCCGGCGAACCCGGCGCGTAAGGCATCTCGGCAGGACAGCACGTGCGAGAAGGTCAACCCTCCCGCGAACACCAGCAGGACGACGAGCTCGAACAGGCCACGCTCGTCGCGCACGGCGCGCCCCCACTCGGTGTCGAAGTAGTCCCGCACCACGGCGCTGCGAGTGGCCCACTCGGGGCGCAGGCGCCCGTCGGTGTCGGCGACGAACGGGATGCGGTCCCCCGACGGTCGCCCGCCCGTGGGCCGAGGAGGGAGCGCTGCGACGTGCGGGGCCTGTTCCGTTGGTCGAGGAGGGAGCGCAGCGACCGTCTCGAGACCACCCTCAGCCGCGTCGTCCTCTGCCGCGGTCGAGACGACGGCCTCCGGATCGGTGCCGGTATCGGTGCTGGTCGTGACGGTCTCGGACACGGTAGCCATGAGGTCTCCTCGGGGTGGGGAATGGTCCCCCACCGTGACCCGGGCGGCACCGCGTGCGGATCGACTATCCACAGTGCCCCCTCACGAACGCGACGCTCGACAGGGGTTGTGGATGGCTCAGGCGCCCGCGATCCGCGGACGTGGGCGCAGCGCCCGGTCCCGCGGGGGTGCGATGCCGTCCTCGACCTGCTCCGCTTCGACCCGGCCGGGGGCGATCGCGACGCGTCGGGCGTCCCGTCCGCTCCAGGGGTCGACGGCCAACACCGACAGGTCGGTCAGGCGCACGCGGGTACGCCAGAGACCGACCGGCTCGTCGAGGGTCAACGTGAGAAACGCCGCGGCATCGACGGCGCGGGCCCGGTCGGCCCGCCACAGCAGGTCACCGGCGCTCCACAGCTCGACGACGTCCGGGTCGCCGCTCTGACGCGGGTAGGGACGGTCGGGACCGAGCACCCGCACCCAGGAGTCGAGATCGTGCTCGTACCGGGCGGTCTCCCCGAGAAAGAAGCAGGTGGCGGGCACGTCGGCGAGCTCCCCGTCGAAGGTGAGCGACCCGTCACCGATGAGCTCGAAGAGGAGTCGCACCCGCGGTTCGTGCTGGTCGAGGACGCCGGTGAGGTAGTCGTGCAGCCGTGCCATCGGCATGAGTTCCTCGTCGAGGCGGCCCTCGCGCAGACCGGTGCGTACCTCGTCCTCGAAGGTGTCCTCGAGGGCTTCTCTGATCCGTTCGGCCATCACCATCCCCCGGCGTCGCCGCTCCCGCTCTTCCGCGGTGGCATCAGTCATGTCGTCCTCCCCCTGACCCGGCCCCGTCCCCCACGGGCGCCTGAGGTCGGCAGTCTAGGACAGTCGTTCAACAGCCGCCCGGCTCGATGTCGACAGGCCGCCTCGTCACCCTGTCGCCGCGAGCGCTCGCGGACTACGGTCGAGGCATGTCACGCCCTGCCTTCCGCAACGATCCGCACGACTTCCTCACCGAAGCCCTTGGCGGGCTGGTCGCCGCGCTGCCCGTGACCTGGCACGACAGCGGCTTCGTCTCCGTGGCGGAACCGCCCGAGCAGGTGGGCGTGATCTCCGGCGGCGGGTCCGGCCACGAGCCCCTCCACACGGGGTTCGTCGGCGGCGGGATGCTGACGGCGGCCTGCCCCGGCCTCATCTTCACCTCGCCCAACGCCGTCCAGATCACGGCTGCCACACGGTGGGCCGACAGCGGCCGCGGCGTCGTGCACATCGTCAAGAACTACACCGGCGACGTGATGAACTTCCGCGTCGCGCGCGACACCGTCGCCGCCGACGGCATCGACACCGGGGTCGTGCTCGTCGACGACGACGTCGCTACCGACCCCACCAAGTCCACTGAGTCCACCGACGGTCCCGGTCGGCGCGGCACCGGCGCAACGGCATTCGTGGAGAAGATCTGCGGGGCGGCCGCCGCTCGCGGTGACGACCTCGCCGCCGTGGTCGAGGTCGGGCGCCGGGTGGCCGCCGGGTCGCGTTCGTTGGCGGTGGCCCTCGGGTCGGGGAGGTTGCCGACGACCGGCGTCGACACCTTCGACCTGGACGAGGGCTCGCTCGAACTCGGCGCCGGGATCCACGGTGAGCCCGGTATCGATCGGATGGCGGTGACGGACGCGGCCGCCATCGTCGAGCGCCTCCTGGACGAGGTGTGTTCCTCGCTGGGTCTGGGGAGCGGCGAGCGGGTCGCGCTGCTGGTCAACGGGCTCGGCGCCACCCACGACCTCGAACTCGCCCTCGTGCTGGGCCAGGCTCTCGAACAGCTCGCGCGCCGCTCGATCACCGTGGAGCGTGCGGTGCTCGGCACCGTCGTCACGGCGCTCGACACCCCCGGCTGTTCGATCACCCTCACCCGCGTCGACGACGAGCTGCTGGAACTGTTCGACGCACCGACGAGCGCGCCGGCGTGGCCGCGCAGCATCGCCGTCCGCCCTGAGTACAGCCCCGCCCGCACGACGTTCGATGACGCCATGCCGACCGGCGCAGAGATCCCGTGGCTCACGCGGTTCGTCGAGCGCGTCATGGCCGATCTGGACGCCCTCACCGACCTCGACCGCACGGCCGGCGACGGGGACTTCGGCACCAACATGGAGGCTGCGCTCGGCGAGGTCGAGACGCCACTGGGCGGGGAGGAGTGGGCGGTCATGGCCGCCCTCGCCGACCGTTTCCTCGTGCGGGCGGGTGGCACGTCGGGGGCGGTGTTCGGGACGCTGTTCCGCGAGCTGGCGCGGGCCTTCGACGAGTCGAGCGGCACCGAGGCGCTCGCGGTGGGCCTGGAGCGCGCCGGCGACGCGATCGGTGACCTCGGCGGCGCGAAGGTCGGTGACCGGACCATGCTGGACGCGCTCGTGCCCGCAGCGCAGGCCGCCCGGCAGGCTGCGCAGAGCGGAACCTCTCTGGAGGAGGCGCTGACGAGCGTGCACGAGGCTGCCGTCGAGGGCGCGCGGTCGACCCGCGATCTCACCGCCCAGAAGGGTCGCGCGTCCTACCGAGGCGACGCCGCGAAGGGGGTGCCGGACCCGGGCGCCATCGTCGTCGCCCGCCTCTTCGGCGACGACGACGGCGTAGAGGATTTCTGAGCCGCCCCTCCGCTGGTCGAGGAGCGAAGCGTCTCGAGACCACCGCCCGCGCGACTGCGCCAATCTCACCCCACCGTTGGTCGAGGAGCGAAGCGTCTCGAGACCATCGGTGAGGCTCTCCCGAAACGTCACCATGGTTTCGAGACGTCGCTGCGCTCCTCCTCAACCAACGGGGCAGAGCCCACTGCGCTCCTCCTCAACCAACCGGGGTAGAGCCCGCTGCGCTCCTCCTCGACCAACCGGGGGCCGGACCACCGTGTCAGTCGATGTCGCCGTCGACGTACACCCAGCGGCCGGCGCGGCGCTCGAAGTGGGCGCGTTCGGTGAGGGTGTGCTCGCGGCCTGCGGCGTTGCGGGAACGGGCCCGGTAGTGGACCTCGCCCACCTCGTCGGTCTCCGACCCGGTCGCGGAGAGGACCGTCAGCCCGAGCCACACGTGCCGCGGGTCGAGACCGAGCTCGTCGGGGCGCGTGCGGGGGTGCCAGGTGCGCAGCAGGTACGGCTCGTCCTTGACGGCGAAGGCGCTGTACCGCGACCGCATCAGCGCCTCGGCCGTCGGTGCCGCACCACCGTGGTGGTAGGGCTGGCAGCACGTCGCGTACGTGTCGCCGCCGCATGGGCAGGGGCCGGTCGGGATCGCGCCCGACCGGCCGAACGCCTCAGTCACTCAGGCGCCTTGCCATAGAGCGGAGAACGGCGCGTTCGACTCGACGCGGGCGCGGATACCGGCTGTAACGAACGACTTGGCGCTGCGGGCCGCCTCCAGCGGGGAGGAGCCCTTGGCCAGCTCGGCCGTGACCGCCGCGGCCAGAGAACACCCGGCGCCCGAGACGGCGACCTCACCGATCTTCGGCTCGGACAGCACCTCGAGGGTCGAGCCGTCGTAGAACACGTCCACCGCGTCGGGGCCGGTGAGGCGCACGCCGCCCTTGGCGAGCACGGCCGCGCCGGAGGTCTCGTGGATGCGGCGGGCCGCGGTCTCCAGGTCTTCGACGGTCTCGATGGCATCCATGTCGGCGAGCGACATCGCCTCGAAGTGGTTGGGCGTGACGAACGTCGCCAGCGGCAGCACGTGCTCCTTGAGCGCGTTGTCGGTGTCGAGCGCCGCGCCGGGCTCCTGACCCTTGCAGATCAACACGGGGTCGAGGACGAGACGCTCGGGGCGGTGCTCACGCAGGGCAGCCGCGACCGTCTCGATCGTCACCGGGGTGCCGAGCATCCCGATCTTGACGGTCTGGATGTCGTAGCAGGCGAACTCGGCCTCGAGCTGGTCAGCGATGACCTGCGCGTCGACGGGCACGAAACGGTGTCCCCAATCGGCCTTGGGGTCGAAGGAGACGATGCAGGTCAAGGCCGCGATGCCGAAGACGCCGCGAGCCTGGAAGGTCTTGAGGTCGGCCTGGGCGCCCGCGCCGCCGGTCGCTTCGGACCCGGCGATGGTGAGGGCGATGGGCGGAGGAGGAAGGATGTCGGACATGCGCCCATAGTGGCCCCCGCGACGGGGCTGATGCACATCGTTCAGGCGAACCGCTGCTGCAACCGCCGCAGCGAGCGTTCGATCCCGGTCGCGTTGCGCTCGTAGGCGCGGATGAGGCGCATGGCGAACGGCACCCGCGAGGTGGAGGCGTCGAAGGTTTCGGTGACGCGGGTGCGACCCTCGCCGAGGTCCTCGAACTCCCACCGCCACAGGTGCCCGCCGACGTGGCGCCACTCCACGAGACGGTCGGTCTCGACGCGGGTGACGGTGTTGGTCATGGCGTACGGGACAGCGGCCATGCGCATCGAGGTGCGGAACTTGTCGCCGGCGCGCAGCTCCCGGGGTCCGATGACCTGCTGCTTCACACTGCCGCTGCCGTCCACCTCATGGTGGCGGTGGGGGTTCGCGAGCAGCGCGAACACCTCGGCGGCAGGGGCGTCGACGACGGTGGTGAACGCGACCGCACGCTCACCGGCGGCCACGGGGGTGACGGGCTCCATGACCCTCACCCTAGGGGCCGCTGTGCCGTTGGTCGAGGAGCGAAGCGTCTCGAGACAGTGCCCGCGATACTGCGTCAGGCTCGGTCTCGAGACGTCGCTTCGCTCCTCGACCGACGGCTGGCGTCGATCTGCTGGTCGGGTGCGGGGTCAGCCGACGAGGCCGGCGAGGTTGGCGAGGAAGATGCCGGTGAACCCGATGAGGAACACGAGGCCCGCCCACGACAGCAGGCGGAGCGTGAACGTCAGGTCGGCGCGGTCACGCACGAGGGTGTAGTTGAGCCACGCGAAGACCGGCGCCATCACGAACGCGCTGATCATGGCGAAGCTCAGCATCGCGGCGAGCGAGCCGCTCATCCACCACACGATCGCGAGGCCGACGACGGCGATGCCGATGATCCAGCTCGTCGTCATGGTGCGGGTCAGCTCGGGACGACCCTGGATGAGGCGCAGCGCCTCACCCGTGGCGCGCGCGTACCCGTCGACGACGGTGATGGTCGTGCCGTACATCGCCATGAACGCGATGAGCGTGATCATCGGCGTCGCCCACGCACCGATGGTGTTGCCGTACATGCCGATGAGCTGCGGCACGTAGGCGCCGCTCGCCATCGCGATCTCGTCGCCGGTGCCGAACTGCACGAGCGCACCGAGCGCGACGAAGAACAGGGCGAGGACCGCGGAGGTGACGTAGCCGACGTTGAAGTCGAACACGATGTCCTTGGGGTGACGGCGCTGACCGGTGGCCTTCTGCTTGGCCTTGATCCACAGCGAGTTGAGCGCGGAGATCTCGATCGGGGCAGGCATCCACCCCATGAGGGCGATGAGTACGGCGAGCGACGCCCACGTCCACGGCGACGGCGCCTCGAACCCGGGAGCAGCCTGCGAGCCCTGCATGGCGGCGACGACCACCGCGATGACGGTCGCGATGGCGAGCACGACGACGATGGCCTTGCTGAGGAGGTCCAGCGCCTTGTAGCGGCCACCGAGGAGGATGGCCAGCACACTCGCCATGATGAGCACCGCCAGCAACGGAGTGCTCAGCCCCCAGTCCTCGGGCACCGCATAGTGGACGATCGCGGCGGTGAGGAGCGTGACGCCCGCGGTGGAGATCACCGAGGACACCATGCAGAAGATGAAGAACACCCACAGGTAGGCGCGCCCCTTGTTCGCATACCCCTCGACGAGGGAGTCGCCGGTCTCGGCGGTGTATTGGGCACCGAACCGGAAGAACGGGTACTTCATGAGGTTGGCGAGGATGACCAGTCCGATGAGTTGCCACTGGTAGACCGCTCCCGCTTGGGCGGAGCTCACCAGGTGGGAGCCGCCGATCGCGGCCGAGGCCATGAGGATGCCGGGGCCGAGCGCGGCCCACCGGTTGCGGGGGCCGTACTCGTCACCGGGCCGTGCCTCGGTGGAGGTGTGAGGTGTCGACATGCGGGCACCCTAGAGACCGCAGCGGCACGAATGACATCCCAAGGGGTGAGGGATCGCGTGACGGACGTCGCGGAGCGATGAGCGGTCGCCGGTAGGGGTGTGGAGGCTAGATTCGTGGTGACCCGCCGCCTCACATGTCGGAGTGATCCATGACCGCGCAGCAGCAGTACTCCTCCAAGGTTCGCGACGCCCGCGAGGCGATCCGTCTCATCGAGGACTCCTCGACGATCGTGGTGCCGACCGGCGTGGGCGAGCCGCCGACCATCCTGGAGGCGTTGTCCGAGGCGCGCACCGATTTTCGCGGGGTCACGGTGTCGCAGATCCTGCCGTTGCGCGCGTACGGCTACTTCGATCCCGATACCGCGGAGCACGTGCGGCACAAGGCGTACTTCTTCGGCGGGCCCTCACGCGCGGGCGGGCAGGCGGGGTGGATCGACTATCACCCGTCCTACTTCAGCGAGATGCCCGCCCTCATCCGCGAGGGTCTGCTCCCGGTCGATGTCGTCGTGGCGATGGCCTCGCCGATGAACCAGCACGGCTACTTCTCCCTCGGGCTCGGCGCCGACTACACGATGGCGGCCGTGGCCAAGGCGAAGGTCGTGCTGCTGGAGGTCAACCCGAGCGTGCCGTTCGCCTACGGCGACTGCCACATCCACATCGACCAGGTGAGCGCCATCGTCGAGGACGACCGCCCGCTGCTCGAGGTGGGTCTGCCGACGATCGGCCCCGTGCAAGAGGCCATCGCGGGGCATGTCGCCGAGCTCATCCCCAACGGCTCGACCCTGCAGATCGGGTACGGCGCCATCCCCGACGCGGTCGTCATGCAGCTCCTGGAGAAGCGTGACCTCGGCATCCA
>JAUNTP010000006.1:0-10221 GCA_030538585.1 Mobilicoccus sp. | reverse complement strand
CCTGTCGCTCGTCGAGGCCGGGGTCGTCACCAACCGCTCGAAGAACATCCGTCCCGGCACGATGGCGGCGACGTTCGCGCTCGGCTCGCGCAAGCTGTACGACTTCATGGACCACAACCCGGCCCTGGAGATGCACCCGGTCGACGTGACGAACGACCCTTACCTGGCGGGAAGTCACGACAAGCTACACTCCATCAACGGCACGATGCAGATCGACCTGCTCGGCCAGTGCGGTTCGGAATCGCTCGGCACCAAACCGTATTCGGGCACGGGCGGCCAGGCCGACTTCGTGCGCGCCTCCAACCGGTCGGCGGGCGGCAAGGCGTTCATCGTGTTGCCGTCGACGGCCAAGGACGACGCGATCACCCGCATCGTGCCCACCCTCACGCCGGGCACGCACGTGACGACAAGCAAGAACGACGTCGACTACGTCGCCACCGAGCACGGCGTCGTCCGGTTGCGAGGCCTCGGAGCACGGGAGCGGGCCAAGGCACTCATCTCGATCGCGCACCCGAATTTCCGTGACCAGCTCACCGAACAGGCCCAGCAACTCCGCCTCCTCTGACCCCCGCGCCCACCATGCACCGCCCCCGCCGAGACCGTCGGTTTGAACCGACGGTGTGGGCGTCAGGGGGCTCGGAGGTGGGTGGCGGCGGTGGCGGCGCCGTCCTCGTGGGACATGGCCTCGGCGACCTCGGCCGCGCGGCGACGGTAGGTTGGGGCGTTCTCGCCTCGGGTGAGGGCCGTGATGCGCTCCGCCAGCCGCGACGCGCTCAGGCGACGACGCGGCAGGGGTGGCGGGCCGACCCCGAGATCGTGGGTGCGGCGCCCGAAGTACACCTGGTCGAAGGCGTGCGGCACGACGAGCGACGGCACCCCCGAGCGCAGCGCCGCGTGCGTCGTGCCTGCGCCGCCGTGATGCACCACGGCCGCGCAGCCGCCGAAGAGGGCGTCGTGATCGACGACCTCATCCGGGCGAAGCACCCAGACCCCGGGCAAGGGACGGCTCGGGCCCCGGTACCCGACCGCCGGTCGCACGACGAGACGCACCTGGGCCCGCCGCGCGGCCTCCATGAACAGGCGGACCTCGCGCTCGGGGGACGCGGTCGGCATCGACCCGAACCCGATGTAGACCGGCGCGCTGCCGCCCGCGACGAAGTCACGCAGCAGCCTCTCGCGTGCGTCGCCGCCGCCACCACCGTCGGGGATCCAGGGGCCCGTGGCGACAACGTCCGCAACGGCGTCGGCAGGTGCGGGCGCGAGCAGTGGACTCGCCGCGAGCAGAGCCGGGAGGTGGGCCGTCGCCGAGGCACGCTCGCGGTGGGAGCGGCGCGTCAGACCCAGCCGGTCGCGGACGGCGTCGTCCACCGCCGCGCCCAGGCGAGCGACCAACCACGGGTAGGGGCGTGAGGTGAGTGCGTTGAGGGGGTGGACCCGATGCGGCAGCGGCGCGGTCAGGTGGCTCTCACCGTGCGCGGTCGGCCACATCGGCACGAACGCCGACACGACGACCTCCGCCCCCACGTGCCTGGCCACCGACTCCACGGCCCCCAGGGTGAGAATCCCCGTCACCACCACGTCACCCGAGCGCACCTGGGCCAGCAACGTGTCGGCGACCGCGCCCGCGATCTCCTTCTGCCACGACATCAACACGTGCGCGGCACCGGCCTGGCTGCGCACCGCGAGCTGCCCGAGTACCCGTGTCTCGAGCGCGGAACGCCCCTCCACCGTCGGCATCGACGCCGGGAACGTCGCCACGGGCACGTCGCGGGCACGTACGAGATCCCCGGCATCCTTGAGGACGAGGAGCAGCACCTCGCGCCCGTCGGCGGCAAGCTGTTGCCCCAGGGCGATGTGCGGACGTACATCACCCAACGACCCCAACGCCACCGACACCACCCGAGTGCTCACCCCGCCAGCCTAGGAGGCTGCTGGACTATCGGGTGACGGATTCCGGCGCGGGCCCCCTCCTTTCGGCCATCGCCGCTCCCCATCCCTGGCCCGAAGGGGGACGCCTGCTCGCCCCTGCCCGCCGCATCCTCGAATGACGGCAGACACCCTGCCGAAGGGGACAGCGCCAGACCGCTGTCTCACCCAGCGCGGCAGAGACCAGGAGCACCCGTGAGCGCGAGCACCGTGAGCACACCGACCGGCGCGGCGACCGACGCGGTCGTGCGGGCCCAGAGCAGACGGCTGGCGGCCCTCGACGTGTTGAGGGGCATCGCCATCCTCGGCACGCTGGCCACCAACATCGGCATCTTTCTCGCCATGACGCAGACGCCGGAGAACGTCTCCGCTGTCGACCACGTGGTGGGCACCGCCATCGGGCTCGTCACCGACGGTAAGTTCATCGGCCTGCTCACGATCATGTTCGGCATCGGCCTGGAGATCCAGCGCCAGTCCGCGGTCCGCAAGGGCGAATCGTGGCTCGGCACCTACCCGTGGCGGGCGCTGCTGCTCGTCCTCGACGGCCTGCTCAACTACTTCTTCATCTTCGAGTTCGACGTGCTCATGGGCTACGGCCTCACCGGTCTGGTCGTCGCGTTCGTGCTGTGCGGATCGCCGAAATTCCAGACATGGATCATGGGCCTGGGGATCGCCGCGCACGTCGCGTTGCTGACCTACATGTCGTGGCCGATGCTGACGAGCTCCGACGACTACGCCGTGCTGGACTCCCTGCCCGATGACCCGGCGTCGCTGACCCCCGAGCAGATCACGCAGATGGCGCAGGAAGCGGGCGTCTCCACAGCCGAGGTGCGACGCATGATGGCGGAGTACACCGACCCGTCGGTGGCTACGGGAGGTCCCGACGTCATCCCGTCGGCCGACGCCATGATCTCCTCGACGGACTCCTACTGGGCCGGCGTGGTGGAGCGCGCGACGAACTTCGTCAGCGGACGCGGCGAGATCCCGATCATGTTCGTCATGGGCATGGGCCTGTTCCTCGTCGGCGGCTGGCTGTACCGGGCCGGACTGTTCGAGGAGCGTGGCGCGAAGCTGCGCCGCTGGGTCATGGGGCTGAGTTTCGGGATCGGCCTGCCCCTGGACTGGGTCACGCGCCTGTGGTTCGCGGAGTACACCTCGATGTACAACCGGTACCTCACCTCGGCGATGGTGTCGTTCGGTCTGCTGGCTCTCGTGGCGGCGTTCTACGCTCGCGGCCGCACCCCCGGGTTCGTCGGCAAGGCCGTCTCCAACGTGGGCAAGATGGCGCTGACCTGCTACATCGGGCAGAACCTCATCGCCTCGATCCTGTTCTACGACTGGGGCTTCGGCCTGGCCCGCCACATGCGCTGGGGCGTGTGGGACACCGTCATCGGGTGGGCCGTCATCTCCGCGATCCTGCTCATCTTCAGCGCGGTGTGGCTGCGGTTCTTCCGCCGCGGTCCGATCGAGTGGCTCTGGCACGTCTCCCACGCCGCGATCATCAAGCGCACCCTGCCGGTGACCGACCGCTGGGGCGAGAAGCGCAAGGCGTGGGCGGCCCGGCGGGCAGAGGAGAAGACACCCTCCCCCGTGGGGTGAGCGAGGCGCCAGACCCACACACAGTTTCGACGTGGTCGATGCGAGGCCGTTCTCCATCAGTGCAGGTCAGAGGCCTGACCTGTCGGAGAGCACTCATCGACCACGTCGAAACTGCGTTCGGGGCTCACCTACGGTCGGCACCGTGGGTAAGACGCGCGACGTGCATCGTCAGATAAGCGATCTCGTCGGGCGTCACCCGCTCCCCGAGGCGCAGTTCGAGGACGGTGCCGAGACGTTGCGCGCAGCGGAACGCCTCGGGGTTGGCGTCGGTGAACGAGCTGAGCATGGCGCCGTGGCCCTCGTCGAGTTGCCGGCCCGAGCGCACCCGCACGAAGAAGTAGCGCAGGTGGGTGATGAACCGTGCCGCGTTGAGGTCACCGGTGTCGAAGGTGCGCCCGTAGGTGAGTTCGATGACCTCGAACAGTTGCTGCAGGATGCCGGTCATCGCGTACGTCTGCGACAGGTCACCGGTCGAGAACGCCGCGTTGACGAGGTGCAGCGCGACGGGGACGGCCTCGTCGTCGGGCAGCGGCTTCTCGATGTGGTCGTTGACGTGCGCAAGGAGCCGCGCGGCCCGCGCGTACTCCTCGGCGTAGAGGTGTTCGACCTCGGCGCGCAAGGGGTGCTCGATGACGATGCCCTCGGCGTGGCGGGTGCGGGCGAAACTCAAGTGGTCGGCGAGCGCGACGAGCACGGCCGGGTTGATCTCGCTGAGCCCCGCGGTGCGCATCGCCTCTTCGGTGAGGGCGAGCATGTCGGCGGGGATGGCGGCGAGCAGTTGACCGGTGTGGTCGGCGTCGCGACCGTCGGTGGGGACGAAGGTCCGCACGACCTTCGCTTCGTCCACGCGCTGCCCCGGCTTTGTCTGAAACCCCAGGCCACGCCCGGTGAGCACGACCTCGCCGCCGGTCGGTCCGGTGGCCAGCACGACGTTGTTGTTGAAGACGCGCAGGATCTTCATCGGCTCATCCTCCTCCCTGAAGGCCGAGTGTGGGGCGGCCCGAGACTTTCGGGCCGCCCCGGACTCACGCCAGGGACGCGCCGTTGGTGGCGATGACCTGCTTGTACCAGTCGAACGACTTCTTGCGGTACCGCTCCAGAGTGCCGGTGCCGTCGTCGTGGCGGTCGACGTAGATGAAGCCGTACCGCTTGCTCAGCTGCGCCGTCGACGCGCTGACCAGGTCGATCGGACCCCAAGAGGTGTACCCGAGCAGGTTGACGCCGTCCTCGATGGACTCGCGCACCTGCACGAGGTGGTCGTTCATGTACGCGATGCGGTAGTCGTCATGGACCGTCTTGCCGCCAGGCGCGTTCTCATCCTCGACCAGCTCGTCTTTGGCGCCGAGGCCGTTCTCCACGATGAACAGCGGCTTGCCCCACCGCTCCCAGTAGTCGTTCAAGACGATGCGCAGCCCGACCGGGTCGATCTGCCAGCCCCACTCCGACTCCTTGAGGGTGGGGTTGCGGACACCGGCGAAGATGTTGCCCGGGCCCGCCTCGGCCTGCGGGTCGCTGCTCGCGCAGATGCTGACGTAGTAGCTGAACGACACGAAGTCGACCGTGTGGCGCAGGGTCTCGCGGTCCTCGTCGGTGATGTCGAGCTCGATGCCCTCCTCGCGCAGGGTGCGCAGGAAGTAGCCGGGGTACTCGCCGCGACAGTGCACGTCGCCAAACGTGTAGTTGCTGTGCTCGATGGCGCGGGCCGCGAGCACGTCCTGCGGGTCTGGCGTGAGCGGGTAGGTCGGCATGGCGATGACCATGCACCCGACCATGATGTCGGGGTTGATCTCGTGCGCCATCCGCGTCACCGACGCCGACGCGACGAGCTCGTGGTGAATGGCCTGGTACAAGTCCTGCTTGCTGAGCTGGTCCTTGGGGGTCCAGATCCCGCCCGCCATGAGCGGGGCGTGCAGCACGGCGTTGATCTCGTTGAACGTCAGCCAGTACCTGACGCGGTGCCCGTACCGCTCGAAGAGCACGCGGGCGTACCGCTCGAAGAACCCGATGAGGCGTCGGTCGGTCCAGCCGTCGTACTCGCGGGCCAGGTGCAGCGGCGTCTCGTAGTGGCTGATGGTCACCAGCGGGGTGATGCCGTGCTTCTCGCACTCGTCGAGGACGCGGTCGTAGAACGCGAGGCCCTCCTCGTTGGGGGTCTCCTCATCGCCGTTCGGGAAGATGCGGCTCCACGCGATGGAGAACCGGAACACGCCCCAGCCCATCTCGGCGAACAGCGCGATGTCCTCGGCGTAGCGGTGGTAGAAGTCGATGCCGTCGTGCTTGAGGTTGTCGGGCGTCGGCTCGTCGGTGGGCGGGCCGACGATGCCCTGGGGCATGACGTCCTGGATGGACAGGCCCTTACCGCCCGTCAGGTATAGGTGAGTTCGATGACCTCGAACAGTTGCTGCAGGATGCCGGTCATCGCGTACGTCTGCGACAGGTCACCGGTCGAGAACGCCGCGTTGACGAGGTGCAGCGCGACGGGGACGGCCTCGTCGTCGGGCAGCGGCTTCTCGATGTGGTCGTTGACGTGCGCAAGGAGCCGCGCGGCCCGCGCGTACTCCTCGGCGTAGAGGTGTTCGACCTCGGCGCGCAAGGGGTGCTCGATGACGATGCCCTCGGCGTGGCGGGTGCGGGCGAAACTCAAGTGGTCGGCGAGCGCGACGAGCACGGCCGGGTTGATCTCGCTGAGCCCCGCGGTGCGCATCGCCTCTTCGGTGAGGGCGAGCATGTCGGCGGGGATGGCGGCGAGCAGTTGACCGGTGTGGTCGGCGTCGCGACCGTCGGTGGGGACGAAGGTCCGCACGACCTTCGCTTCGTCCACGCGCTGCCCCGGCTTTGTCTGAAACCCCAGGCCACGCCCGGTGAGCACGACCTCGCCGCCGGTCGGTCCGGTGGCCAGCACGACGTTGTTGTTGAAGACGCGCAGGATCTTCATCGGCTCATCCTCCTCCCTGAAGGCCGAGTGTGGGGCGGCCCGAGACTTTCGGGCCGCCCCGGACTCACGCCAGGGACGCGCCGTTGGTGGCGATGACCTGCTTGTACCAGTCGAACGACTTCTTGCGGTACCGCTCCAGAGTGCCGGTGCCGTCGTCGTGGCGGTCGACGTAGATGAAGCCGTACCGCTTGCTCAGCTGCGCCGTCGACGCGCTGACCAGGTCGATCGGACCCCAAGAGGTGTACCCGAGCAGGTTGACGCCGTCCTCGATGGACTCGCGCACCTGCACGAGGTGGTCGTTCATGTACGCGATGCGGTAGTCGTCATGGACCGTCTTGCCGCCAGGCGCGTTCTCATCCTCGACCAGCTCGTCTTTGGCGCCGAGGCCGTTCTCCACGATGAACAGCGGCTTGCCCCACCGCTCCCAGTAGTCGTTCAAGACGATGCGCAGCCCGACCGGGTCGATCTGCCAGCCCCACTCCGACTCCTTGAGGGTGGGGTTGCGGACACCGGCGAAGATGTTGCCCGGGCCCGCCTCGGCCTGCGGGTCGCTGCTCGCGCAGATGCTGACGTAGTAGCTGAACGACACGAAGTCGACCGTGTGGCGCAGGGTCTCGCGGTCCTCGTCGGTGATGTCGAGCTCGATGCCCTCCTCGCGCAGGGTGCGCAGGAAGTAGCCGGGGTACTCGCCGCGACAGTGCACGTCGCCAAACGTGTAGTTGCTGTGCTCGATGGCGCGGGCCGCGAGCACGTCCTGCGGGTCTGGCGTGAGCGGGTAGGTCGGCATGGCGATGACCATGCACCCGACCATGATGTCGGGGTTGATCTCGTGCGCCATCCGCGTCACCGACGCCGACGCGACGAGCTCGTGGTGAATGGCCTGGTACAAGTCCTGCTTGCTGAGCTGGTCCTTGGGGGTCCAGATCCCGCCCGCCATGAGCGGGGCGTGCAGCACGGCGTTGATCTCGTTGAACGTCAGCCAGTACCTGACGCGGTGCCCGTACCGCTCGAAGAGCACGCGGGCGTACCGCTCGAAGAACCCGATGAGGCGTCGGTCGGTCCAGCCGTCGTACTCGCGGGCCAGGTGCAGCGGCGTCTCGTAGTGGCTGATGGTCACCAGCGGGGTGATGCCGTGCTTCTCGCACTCGTCGAGGACGCGGTCGTAGAACGCGAGGCCCTCCTCGTTGGGGGTCTCCTCATCGCCGTTCGGGAAGATGCGGCTCCACGCGATGGAGAACCGGAACACGCCCCAGCCCATCTCGGCGAACAGCGCGATGTCCTCGGCGTAGCGGTGGTAGAAGTCGATGCCGTCGTGCTTGAGGTTGTCGGGCGTCGGCTCGTCGGTGGGCGGGCCGACGATGCCCTGGGGCATGACGTCCTGGATGGACAGGCCCTTACCGCCCGTCAGGTATGCGCCCTCGAACTGGTTGGCGGCCGTCGCGCCGCCCCACAGGAATCCGTCGGGAAAGGTGGTGCTCATGCCGGCTCCTCATCCAGCGCGGCACCGTTGCCGGCGATGACGCGCGCGTAGTAGTCGAAGGACTTCTTCTTGTACCGGTTCAACGATCCCGATCCGTCGTCGTTCCGGTCGACGTAGACGAACCCGTACCGCTTGCTGAGCTGCGCCGTGCCCGCGGACACGACGTCGATCGGGCCCCACCACGTGTACCCGAGCAGGTCGACGCCGTCCTCGATCGCCTCCCGGACCGCAAGCAGGTGGTTGCGCAGGTAGTCGATGCGGTAGTCGTCGATGACGGTCTTCTCACCGTCAACCTCGACCAACTCGTCCTTGGCGCCCAAGCCGTTCTCGACGATGAACAGCGGCTTGCCCCAGCGCTCGTAGTAGTCGTTGAGGACGATCCGCAGCCCCATCGGGTCCACGGCCCACCCCCACTCAGTCTGCTCCAGCGTCGGGTTCGGTACGCCGCCGAGCACATTGCCCTCGCCGCGGATCTGCTTGGCCGGGTCGGCCGTCGCGGCGACGCTCATGTAGTAGCTGAACGACACGAAGTCGACGGTGTGCCTGAGGGTCTCGCGGTCCTCGTCGGTGATGTCGAGTTCGACGCCCTCCTCGCGGAACTGGCGCAGCAGGTAGCCGGGGTACTCGCCGCGGCAGTGGATGTCCCCGAACGCGTAGTTCTCGTGCTCGATGCGCTTCGCCTCCCACACGTCGGCGGGGTCCGGGGTGAGCGGGTACACCGGCATCGAGAGGATCATGCAGCCGATCTGCAGACCCATGTTCATCTCGTGCGCCATCTTCGTCACCGACGCCGACGCGACGAGCTCGTGATGAATGGCCTGGTACAAGTCCTGGGTGGAGAGCTGCTCACGCGGCGTCCAGATGCCGCCCGCCATGAGCGGCGCCATCGTGATCGCGTTGATCTCGTTGAACGTCAGCCAGTACTTGACCCGGTCACCGAAGCGCTCGAACAGGGTGCGGGCGTAGCGCTCGTAGAAACCGATGAGCCGCCGGTCGCGCCACCCGTCGTAGGTCTTGGCCAGGTGCAGCGGGGTCTCGTAGTGGCTGATCGTCACCAACGGCGTCATCCCGTTCGCGATGATCGCGTCGATGAGGCGGTCGTAGTACTCCAGGCCGGCCTCGTTGGGCGTCTCCTCATCGCCCCGCGGGAAGATGCGGCTCCACGCGATCGAGATGCGGAAGACGGAGAAGCCCATCTCGCCCATGAGCGCGAGGTCGTCCTCGAAGCGGTGGTAGAAGTCGATGCCCTCGAGCTTGAGGTTGTCGTCCGTGGGCTCGTCGGTCGGCGGCTGCAGGCCGCCGTTGGGCAGCACGTCCTGGATGGACGGCAGCTTGCCGTCGGTCAGGTAGGCGCCCTCGAGCTGGTTGGCGGCGGTGGCGCCGCCCCACAGGAAGCCGTCGGGGAACGTGGGGGTCGTCATGCGTCGATCCTTTCGTGAATCAGGCAGCATCAGAGCTGAACCGTGATGACCGGGTCGCCCGCGGCGACATCGGCGGGCGCGGCGGGCAGCACCTCGGTGAGCTGGGCGGTGTTGGTGACGGTGACGATCGTCGTCGTGTCGTAGCCCGCGTCCGCGACGGCAGCGAGGTCGACGCGGCCGAGCACGTCCCCGGCGGCGACGCTGGTCCCGGCGGCGACGACGGTCTCGAAGTGGCGACCCTCCAACTGCACGGTGTCGATGCCGACGTGGATGAGGACCTCGGCGCCGTCGGCGGTGCGGATGCCGAACGCGTGCCCGGTCGACGCGGCCGTCATGACCTCACCGGCGACGGGGGCGCGCACGACCCCCTCGTTCGGGACGAGCCCGACACCCGCGCCGAGCGCACCCGAGGAGAACACCGGGTCGCCCACCTGCGCCAACTCGACCGTGCGTCCGGCCATCGGGGCGACGACGTCGAGGACGCCCACGCTCGTGGCCGTGGTGCCGGCGGCACCGGTCACGGCGGTCGAGGTGCCTGCGGCGCCCGCGTCGGGGTCGCTCTGTCCGGGCAGGGTCGGCGGGGCGTCGGAGGCCGGGTCGACGTCGGGGGTCTCGCGCGAGCTGAACAGGAACGTCAGCGTGAACGCGATGGCCATCGCCAGGGCCGAGCCGATGAGCTGCAGGGTGAAGTTGCCGACCTGCATGTAGGCGGGCACCGAGAGCAGCGACGGGAACACGAACGCGTTGGCGGCGTTGCCACCCGCGGCGGCGATGGCTCCGCCGATGGCGCCGCCGGCGATGCCGAAGTAGAACGGCGTCTTCAGGGGCAGGTTGACGCCGTAGATGATCGGCTCGGTGAT
>JAUNTP010000180.1 GCA_030538585.1 Mobilicoccus sp. | reverse complement strand
GTTGACGGCATGACCCCCACCTGGTGACTCCGGTGACTGCGCAAGCCTCGATGGTCTCGAGACGCTTCGCTCCTCGACCAACGGCGGGCGGCTCGGTCCTCGGCCGATTTCGGGGGTGTCGGTGCTCCCCTGCACACTGGGCGGCGTGACTTCGACCCGTGAGGCCATCGACCTCCTTCACTCTCCCGGTTCGACCGACGACCCGTGGTGGCGGCACGCCGTCATCTACCAGGTGTACCCCCGCTCATGGGCGGACTCCGATGGTGACGGTGTCGGTGACCTGCCCGGCATCACGGCCCGCCTGCCCTACCTCGCGGCGCTCGGTGTCGACGCGCTGTGGATCTCCCCCTTCTACCGCTCCCCGATGAACGACGCCGGCTACGACGTGGCCGACTACCGCGACATCGACCCCCTGTTCGGCACCCTCGCGGACGCGGACGCCCTCATCGAGCGCGCCCACGAACTGGGGCTGCGCGTCATCGTCGACCTCGTCCCCAACCACACCTCCAGCGAGCACCCGTGGTTCAAGGCCGCCCTCAAAGCCGGCCGCGGGACTGCCGAGCGGGCCCGGTACATCTTCCGCGACGGTCGCGGCTCTCGTGGCGAGCAGCCGCCCAACGACTGGCTGTCGGTGTTCCACGGCTCGGCGTGGACCAAGGCCGACGAGGCTGCCGTCGTCGACGGCCGGGTGGAGCGCAAGGCGCAGTGGTACCTCAACCTCTTCGACTCGACCCAGCCCGACCTGGATTGGACCCACCCTGACGTGTGGGCCGAGTTCGACGCGGTCCTGCGGTTCTGGCTCGACCGGGGCGTGGACGGGTTCCGAGTCGACGTCGCGCACGGCCTCATCAAGCGCGAGGGTCTACCGGACTGGAGCGAGACGACCGACATGGCCGGCCGCGACGACGTGCCCACCTGCACGGCGCCGATGTGGGACCAGGACGGCGTCCACGCCGTCTACCGCGCGTGGCGGAGCACCCTCGACGAGTACACGCGCGTCAACAGCAGCGGCGAACTCGACCCCGACAGCATGCGCATCCTCGTCGCCGAAGCGTGGGTGGAGCCCCTGGAGCGGGCCGCGCACTACGTCCGTCCCGACGAGATGCACCAGAGCTTCAACTTCCACTACCTCAACGCCCCCTGGCGCGCGGACGCGCTCCGCGAGGCCGTGGCGGAGTCGCTGCACCACAACGACGCCGTCGGCGCGCCGACGACGTGGGTGCTGTCCAACCACGACGTCGTCCGCCACTCCTCCCGCCTGGGGTTGCCCATCGGCACCCCCCGCCCCAAGGGCATCGCGGCCGACGACCCCCAGCCCGACGCCGAGGTCGGTCTGCGGCGCGCACGGGCCGCGACGACCCTTATGCTCGCCCTGCCCGGGTCGGCCTACCTGTACCAGGGCGAGGAGCTGGGTCTGCCCGAGCACACTCACCTGCCGCACGAGGTGCGGCAGGACCCGGCCCACCACCGCTCCGGCGGTGATGAGGTCGGGCGTGACGGTTGCCGTATCCCCATGCCGTGGGAGGGCGATCAGCCCGCAGCCGGGTTCAACACCACCGGCGAGATGTGGCTGCCGCAACCGCCGGAGTACGCCGGCCTCGCCGTCGACCGGCAGGACGGTGTGGACGGCTCCACCCTGGAGCTGTACCGCACGCTGCTCCGGCTGCGTCGCGAACGGGGCCTGGGCGCGGGCGGCCTCTCCCCGGCGGAGGGCTTCGGTGACGAGGTCGTCGCGTTCGAGGTCCACCCGCCGCAGGGCAGCGACGCCGGAGGCATGATCGTCGTCCTCAACCTCGGCACGGATCCCGTCGAGCTTCCCGCCGGTGAGGTTCTCGCCGTCAGCGGACCGCTGGAGGCGGGCCGACTCCCCCTGGACACGGCAGCGTGGATCGGGTGCTGATCAGCGCGTAAGCACGTGCCCTGCGGGTCCGGAGATCCGGTGCCAGCGCCCCTGAGCGAACACGGTCAGCTCGGGGGCGCTGAACCCGAGGGCGTCGAGCGCGAACGCCGCCCCGCCCGGCAGGGAGGTGCCGGGGATCGGGACACCCCACACCTGTTCGCGGTTCGCGCCAGGCGCGCTGGCCGCGGCGACGCCGCGACGCGTCACCTCGTCGACGACGTCCGCGGTGAGGACACCGACGCGCTCCCATCCGCTGCGCGGTGCTGACAACCCCGCCCACGCCTCGACCACGGGCACCGGCGGCATCGACAGCCGCAGGTCGCGGGTCGTGCGCATCCGGGCCAGACGATCCTGCACCGCCTCGACAGCGCCGACGACGTCGCACGTCGCCGACTGCGCCAACGTGAACGCCCGCAGGCCGAGCACCGTGCCCTCCCCCATGAGCCCGTGGCCGGGCAGGGGACACACCGTCACGGCGAGGACCGACCCGGTCGCCTGCAGCCGCACCGCCGTCGCCTCCACGCGGCGCGCGCGCCCGAGAAACGTGGCGAGATCAGCAACGTCCTGCTCGTCGACGAGGACGACCTCACCGCTCACGAGCCCTCCTTGCGGCGACGACGCAGCGGGGCCGGCGCGTCGAGACGGGCCGTGAGCTCGGCCCGCTCGTCCTCGGACAGCCGCCGCACCCCGCCACTCTCGATGTCCGTGCACACCATCGTCGTCTCGGCGACACAGACGAGCCGCCCCTCGCGATCGTGGACCTCATACCCCATGACGAAGCTCGACCCGCCGATCTCGGAGCACCACATCTCGACCGTGATCGTGGGGTGGTAGTACATCTGCGCGCGGTAGTCGATCTCCTGATGGGCGACCATGAGGCCCCGCAACAGCGTCCCGCTGCCACGGTCGAACCACGCATCGAGGGCCACCAGGCGCGCCTCCTCCAGCAAGGTGAGGATCTTCGCGTTGTTGACGTGGTGGTAAGGGTCGAGGTCCGACCAGCGGATCCCGACCTCGACGACGTGACGTGCGCTCATGGTCGCGATCCTGCCAGAGCGGGCCGCGCCGTTAGGCTGCCGGGTGTGAACGTGACGATGCCTCCGGACGACTTCGACCCCTTCGACGATCTGCTCTCCACGCTGGACCTCACGGCCGAGGAGAACGACGTCTTCCGCGGCCACAGCCAGATGCAGCCGCACGGGCGTGTCTACGGCGGTCAGGTCATCGCCCAAGGCGTCATCGCGGCCGGGCGCACCCTGGAGGACGTCGACGAGCGCTTTCTGCACTCGCTGCACGGCTACTTCCTGCGCCCGGGTGACCTGCACGAACCGATCCGCTTCGAAGTCGAGCGGCTGCGCGACGGGCGGTCGTTCTCGGCACGCCGGGTGCACGCGTTGCAGTTCGGGCGACCCATCCTCGCGATGACGATGTCGTTCCAGACGCCGTCGGAGGGCCTCGATCACCAGTCGGTCATGCCGGCCGTGCCCGACCCGGACACCCTGCCGTCGGCGGTCGAGTCGCTGAGCGCGCTCAAGAACCCGGTGTCGGACTACCTGGCGGCCACCCGCCCCATCGACCTGCGCCACAGCCAGGGTCACCTGTACGCGGTGCCGCGTCGGCAGCGTTCGAACGAGCAGAGCGTGTGGATCCGGGCGGCCGGCACTGTACCGAGCGACGACCACCTCGTGCACGCGGCGATCCTCGCCTACGCCTCCGACTACACCCTGCTGGAGAGCGTCCTGCGTGAGCACGGCCTCGCGTGGGCCGACCGCCGCCTGCGCGCTGCGAGCCTGGATCACGCCATGTGGTTCCACCGGCCGTTCCGCGCCGACGAGTGGATCCTCTACGCCCAGGAATCTCCGAGCGCGCAAGGCGGCCGCGGTCTCGGCCTGGGCCGGATGTTCGACGAGTCCGGCACCCTCGTCGCGACCGTCGCCCAGGAGGGCATGCTCCGCCTCAAGCAGTGAGGGCCCCTCGCTGAGACCGTGTAAGAAACACACGGTTTCGGCGGGGTCAGGGGGTACCTGCGCGCAGGATCCACCCGATGGTGCGGTTGACCGGGGTGTCGATGCCGTGCCGCTCCCCCAGCTCGACGACGCGGCCGGCGAAGATGTCCACCTCCGTGGGGCGACCGGCGACGACGTCCTGATGCATCGACGTCCACCCCTGCGGCGGCTGCTTCGCGAGGACGTCTTCCCACCGTGCGAGGTCCTCGGCCCCGAGCGGGACGCCCTCGGCGCGGGACACCGCGACGTCATCGCACCCCGTTGGTCGAGGAGCGAAGCGTCTCGAGACCATCGCGCGTTGTCGCACTGGCCAGCCCCCCGGTGGCTGGTACCACGTTGAGCCCCGATGGTCTCGAGACGTCGCTTCGCTCCTCCTCGGCCAACGGGGGGTCTCAGGCGGGGAGGATCTCGAACAAGCCCGCGGCGCCCATGCCGCCGCCGACGCACATCGTGACGACGCCGTACTTCGCGCCGCGACGACGGCCCTCCAACAGGAGGTGGCCGGTCAGGCGGGCGCCGCTCATGCCGTACGGGTGGCCGATGCTGATGGCGCCGCCGTTGACGTTGTACTTCTCCGGGTCGATGCCGAGCGTGTCGCGGCAGTACAGCGCCTGCACCGCGAACGCCTCGTTCAACTCCCACAGGTCGATGTCGTCGACCGTGAGCCCGTGCCGCTCCAGCAGGCGCGGCACGGCGAACACCGGCCCGATGCCCATCTCGTCCGGCTCACACCCCGCGACGGCCATCCCGCGGAAGATCCCCAGCGGCGCCAGGCCCTTCTCGCGCGCCAGCTCGGCGTCCATGACGACGACCGCCGCCGCCCCGTCCGAGAGCTGCGAGGCGTTGCCGGCCGTGATCGTCTTGGGGTCGTCCTCGCTCTTCTGCAGCACCGGGTTCAAGCCCGCGAGGCTCTCCAACGTCGTGCTGGGCCGGTTGCCCTCGTCGAGCTCCAGCCGCACATCCTTGCGGCTGATCTCCTTGGTCGCCTTGTCCTGCACGAGCATCGTGGAATCCATCGGCACGATCTCGTCGGCGAAAAGCCCCGCCTCCTGCGCGGCGGCCGTGCGCTGCTGGGAGGACAGCGCGTACTCGTCCTGCGCCTCCCGCGACACCCCGTACCGCTTCGCGACGACCTCGGCGGTCTCGAGCATCGACATGTACACCGCCGGCACGTGTTCGAGCAGCCACGGGTCGGCGATGCGGTGGGTGTTCATGTGCTCGTTCTGCACCAGCGAGATCGAGTCGACGCCGCCACCGACGGCGATCGGCTGCCCGTCGAACATCACCTGCCGTGCAGCCGTGGCGATGGCCATGAGACCGCTCGCGCACTGCCGGTCGACCGACATGCCCGCCACCGAGACCGGCAGACCCGCGCGCAAGGCCGCCTGGCGGCCGATGTTCATCCCGCCGCTGCCCTGCTGCAGGGCAGCGCCGACGACGACGTCCTCGACCTCCTCCCCCGACAGGCCTGCGCGCTCGACCGCGTGCTTGACGGCGTGGCCGATGAGGGCCTGGGCCTGGGTGTCGTTGAAGGCGCCGCGGTAGGCCTTGCCGATGGGCGTGCGGGCGGTGGAGACGATGACGGCGTCACGCATGGGTGTGGTCCTTTTCGAGTCAGGCGGGGAGGTCGACGACGCCGGCGAGGGCGGCGCGGTGACGTTCGGGCGTGCCGAGAGCGAGCTGGTTCGCCTTGGCGCGCTTGAGGTACAGGTGCAGGGGGTGTTCCCAGGTCATGCCGATCCCACCATGCAGTTGCAGCGCCTCCTCGGCGGCGTGCACAGCCATGTCGGAGCAGTACGTCGCCGCGACGTGCTCGGCAATGAGACGCTCGTCTTCACCGGCGGGCAGCGAGGCCGCCACGGCCGCCTGGCGAGCACTGGCCTGGGCCAGCACCTGCTCGGTGAACAGGTCGGCGAGACGATGCTTGATGGCCTGGAACGAGCCGATGGGCCGCGCGAACTGCACGCGGGTCAGCCCGTACTCGACGGTGGTCTGCACGCACCACTGCGCCAGGCCGAGCTGCTCGGAGGCCAGCAGCGCCGCGCCGAGGCCGAGGGCGTCGTCGACGGCGTCGCGGGCCGCCGCGCCGGTGGCGATCACATCCCCGGCGTCGGCGGGCACCTCGACCCGGGCGAGGCGCCGGGTCATGTCGAAGGAGATGAGCGGCGTGACCTCGGCCTGCTCCCGCGGGACGAGCCGCAGCGCCACGTCGTCCCCGTCGGCGACCGGCACGAGCAGCACGTCGGCATCCAGGGCCCCGGCGACGGGCTGCACGGCACCGGACACCGGCTCCCACTCGCCACGGTGCGCGGTCCACGGCAGAACGAGGGCGGCGGTCACCTCACCGGCGGCCAGCCGCGGCAGAACGGCACTGTCGTCGGTGCCGAGCAACGCCTGCGTCGCGATGACGGCACTGGTGAGGAACGGCACCGGCGCGACGCCGCGCCCCAACTCCTCCAGCACCGTGGCCGCCTCCCGCGGGCCGGCGCCCGCGCCACCGCGGTCCTCCGGCACGAGCAGCCCGGCCAGGCCCATGTCGACGGCCAACGTGCGCCACAGACCCGCGACGTCAGTGTCGGGCTCGTCGTACAGGGCGAGGAGGGTGGCGGTGGAGCACCCGCGCTTCAGCGCACCACGGACGCTGTCGCGCAGCGCCTCCTCGTCCTCGGTGTAGAGCAGGTCGTTCTGCTGGTCGCTCATCGCGGCACCTCCGAGAAGGGAACGTCCTTGTCGAGCCGCGCTTCTGCCGGCAGGCCGAGCACCCGCTCGGCGATGATGTTGCGCATGATCTCGCTGGTTCCGCCCTCGATCGAGTTGCCCTTGGCCCGCAGGTAGCGGAACCCGGGACCACGGCCGACGAACGAGGCTTCGACCGAGCGCACCATCGTCCAGTCGTCGTAGACGAGGGAGTCGGCCGGGTCGAGTTCGAGAGCGAACGCGCTGATCTGTTGGGCTTGGTAGGCGAAGGCGAGCTTCATCGCCGAGGACTCCGGG
>JAUNTP010000179.1 GCA_030538585.1 Mobilicoccus sp. | reverse complement strand
GCCTGGCCCCGAAGTCGAACGCCTCGTACATGGCGATCAACGCCGCGATGGCCGACGTGCGCGCCGGCAAAATCGGCCCTGTGCCGGTGCACCTGCGCGGCACGGGCCACGCGAGCGCCGCCAAACGCTCCGGCCAGGCGCACGGCGGGTATGTGTACGCCCACGACGAACCCGACTCCGTCGCCACCCAGCAGTACCTGCCCGATGTGCTTGCGGGCGCCGACTACTACCACCCCAAGGAACGCGGCTTCGAAGCGCGCATGGTCGAACGTTGGCGCTGGTTGCGGGAGCGCCTCGGTAGGTGACGCCCCCGACGCCCGAGGGTCCGGCACCCACGTCGTTGGTCGAGGAGCGAGCGAAGCGAGCGTCTCGAGACCACCGCGCGTTATCGCACTCGCCTGACCCCCTGGTGGCAGATACCACGCGAGGTCTCGATGGTCTCGAGACGTCGCTTCGCTCCTCCTCCTTGGATCGAGGAGGGAGCGAAGCGAGCGTCACGAGATCAACCAACGGGAGAGGGTGAGGGGTCGTCCTCGAAGGGCGGGCGGGGTTACTGGACTCGCGGGGCCGGGAGGGGCGGGCTGGTCAGGGCCGGGGTGTCCGCCAGGCTCGCCAGCAACTCCTCGATGGCGCGGTCCAGTTGCGGGTCGGCGTCGAGTTCGCCCTCGGCGTCGGTCGGGCAGAACACGACCTCGATGTCGGGGTCGACACCGTGGCCCTCGACGCCCCAGCCGTGCCGTTCGAAGTAGAACGCGTACTTCGGCTGGGTGACGCCCGTGCCGTCGACGAGGTCGAAGCGGCCGTCGATGCCGACCACCCCGCCCCACGTGCGCTCGCCGATGACCGGACCGAGTCCGTAGGACTGCGCGGCGGCGTTGACGATGTCGCCGTCGCTGCCCGACCACCGGTTGGACAAGAACACGATCGGCCCACGCCGCCCCTGCGCCGGGTACGTCGCCTGGCTGCCGTGCCGCACCTCGTCCCACGCGATGACCCGCCGGGCGAGCCGCTCGATGACGAGCTGGCTCGTGTGCCCGCCACGGTTGTACCGCATGTCGGCGACCAGCCCCTCGGCCTGCGTGGCCTCATCGAGGCCGCGATGGAACTGCGCCCACCCGTTGCTGACCATGTCGGGCACGTGCAGATACCCCAGGCGCCCGCCCGAGCGCTCGCGCACGTACTCGCGCCGGCTCGCGACCCACGCCTGGTACCGCAGCGCCTCCTCGTCGGCGATGGGCGTCACCGCCACCCGGCGGCGCACCCCGTCGCGCTCCAACGTCACCTCGACAGCCTTGCCGGCACGCCCCACGAGGAGGCGCCCGAGCGGTACACCCGCCACACTGCGGCCGTCGACCGCGACGATCCGGTCACCCGGGCGGGCATCGACGCCCGCAGCCCGCATCGGCGAGCGGGCCTCCGGGGCCGAGGACTCACCGGGCAGGATCGCCACGATGACCAGAGCGCCGTCGGCGTCGCGCTCGACGTCGATACCGAGCTGAGCCACCGACTGCTCCGTCGCCGGCATCGCCCCGTCGACGTAAGCGTGGGAGGTGTTGAGCTCACCGACGGTCTCCCACAACACGTCGATGACGTCGCTCTGCGTCGCGACGCGTGCCATGAGCGGCCGATACCGCGCCAGCACGCCTGCCCAGTCGACGCCGTCCATGTCGTCGCGCCAGAACTGCTCGGCCATGATGCGGCCGTTGTCGTCGAACATCGCCTGCCACAGGGTGCGCAGGTCGACCTCACGCCGCAGCCGCGACAGGTCGACGGTGACGACGTCGTCGGCGTCGTCCTCCACCTTGTGCGTCGAAGGGCGCACGACCACGTCCCTCTCGTCGCGCAGCACGACCAGGCGCCCGTCGCCGGAAATCTCATACGAGTCCACGTCGGCCAGCTCGGTCACCGTGCGCGTGCGCAGGTCGAACCGTTCGAGGGTGTCACGCGGGGTGTCGGTGACGCCGTCGCGGCGACTGCCCAGCTCACCGCGCGGCACCCGGCGGATCCACAGGACCCCGTCCTTGTCACCGGCCCGCAACCCCGCGAACGTGCCCGATGCGACCGGGAACGGGGCGATGCGGTCCTCGAAGGAGTCGGCGTCCAACGCGGGCGAGGTCACCGCGGGCACGGTCGCGCTCTCGTCGCCCGCCGCGTCGGAGCCCGCCTTGGCCGCATCCTCGGCCGGGGCCGCGAGCCGCCACCCCTCGACGGAGGGGCCGAACGGGGAGGGGTCGGTGGCCGCCAACGGCGCGAGCCACGGCCGCGTCACGTCGGTGAACGCCAGATCGAATCCGAAGCCCGAGTAGTGCGGGTCGAGCGTGCGGGCCGACAGGAACACGATGTGCCGCCCGTCGCGGGTGAACGTCGGCTCGGTGTCCGAAAACGCTCCCGAGGTCAACGCACGCAACGCCGACTGCCCCTGCGAGGCCCGCCGGTCGTAGGACATGAGGCGATGAGCACCCTCGCTGCTGATCGGCTCCGACCACAGCAGGTACCGCCCGTCGGGTGAGAAGACCGGCGAGACGGGCTCGCCGTGCTCACAGCGGGTCAGGTCGGTGACCTCACCGGAGTGCAGGTCGACGAGCCGGACCGAGTTGTCGTGGGAGATGACCGCAGCCGCCTCGCCGTCCGGGGAGGGCATCAGGTGCAGGACCCTGCCGAGCTGCCCCTGAGCCAGCGTGGTCGGCTCGGCGCTGCCGTCGAGCGGGGCGAGCAGCAGAGCGTCCGCACCGCCCTCGTCACCGACGGCGAGCACACGATCGGTGCCGACGAAGCGCGGCTCACGCACGCGCATCCCGTCGTGGCCGAGCAGCAGCCGGGCCGGGCCGCCCCGGTGGGCGAGCCACCACGCCTGACCGTGCCAGTCGAGCAGCGAGGCGTTGCCTCCGGCGTCGGGACGCACTGCGAGCAGGCGATCCTCAGCGGTGATCCACCGCGTCGGGGTCGCCAGCGGCCCGAGGTCGACCTCGACGCGGCGAGGCTGCGCGTCGAGCGAGTCCATGACGTACAGCGCTCCGCGGGCGTGATAGACGAGGCGCTCCCCGTCGCCGGCGAGGTCGCGGACGTACCCGTCCTCGCCGGTGTGCGCCGTGTGCACCTGCAGGTCGCCACCGGTGGCATCGACCGACCACACCTGGCCTTGCTCGTCGGCCCGGTCGGGGAACCGCGCTCCGAGGTCGCCCGCGAACGCCAGGCGATCACCGCTCCACGTCGGCGACCAGAATCCTGCGTGCTCGTCGGGCAGCACCCGGGTCCATGGCTGGTCGGCGGCGCCGCGCAGCCACAGGTGCGGAGCGGTGCCGCCGCGGTACCGCTTCCACATGGCGTGGTCACGGTGGTTGGGAGTGGTCAGCGCCTCCGCGCCGCTGCTCGACGTGGCCAGCGACATCGCATGCCCGTACTCGAGGCGCTCCTCCGTGCCGTCGAGGGCCACGGAGAACAGTCGGCGCCGCTGGGAGAACGGCTCGCGGTGGTCGGAGGCGACCAGCACGTGCCCGTCGTCGACCCAGCCGCGCACGCGCGTCGTGTGCCGCCCCCACCACGTGAGCCGCGTCGCCTGCCCCGTCGCGAGTTCGAGGACGAACACCTCCCAGTGGTCCTCCCGTAGCGAGGTGTACGCGATACGGGTGCCGTCGGGGGAGAAGAACGGGTGACGGCACGGCTGCCGGTCGGCGGTCAACCGCGACGCGCGCCCTCCCGAGGTCGGGACGGTCCACACGTCATCGTCAGCGACGAAGACGAGGTTGTCGGCGTGCAGATGCGGATCGCGCAGATAGCCGTCTGTCATGACCCCTTCCTACCGCGCCCCACCGACAGCCCGCAGCCGATTTTGCCGGGCCGTGACCAAGGCTGCCCCGGATGGTGTCACGACACCGTCCGGGGCAGCCTGATGAGTGCGCCGGTCAGGGGTGGTGAGGGTTGGTGCCCCTCGGCCCCTCGTCCATGAGCCCGTCCTCCCGCGTGGGGTGCGTCGGGCCCTCACCGTGATCCTGCGTGGCGTGCTCGTGCGGTGACTGCTCGTGCCTCTCCTGAAGCGACGGCCGACTCGTCGACGCGTCCGCCTCCTGACCCTCGTCCGAGACGTCGGTGGTCTCGATGACCTGCCGCACCTCGGGGTAGTGGCAGGCGCTGCGGTGACCGGCGACCCCGTCGGGGCGGTCGATCAGCTCGGGCACGTCGGTGCGGCACTTCCCCTGCGCCTTCCAACACCGGGTGTGGAACCGGCAGCCCGAGGGCGGGTTGGCGGGGGAGGGCACGTCGCCGGTGAGGACGATCTGGTCGCGCTTGCCCCGCAACGTCGGGTCGGGCACC
This sequence comes from Mobilicoccus sp., assembly GCA_030538585.1. GTDB lineage: Bacteria > Actinomycetota > Actinomycetes > Actinomycetales > Dermatophilaceae > Mobilicoccus. The sequence goes on along the minus strand of JAUNTP010000179.1, from coordinate 2,594 downwards.
GGCACCGCCGACAGCAACGCCTGACTGTAGGGGTGCGTGGGGCGCTCGTAGATCTCGTCCTCGGTGCCGAACTCTGCCAGCTTGCCGAGGTACATGACGCCGACGCGGTCGGAGATGTGGCGCACCACCGACAGGTCGTGCGCGATGAACACGTACGACAGGCCCAGCTCGCGCTGCAGCTCACCCATGAGGTTGACGACCTGCGCCTGTACCGATACATCGAGCGCCGAGACGGGCTCGTCGCAGATGAGCACCTTGGGCTTGAGCGCGATACCGCGCGCGATGCCGATGCGCTGCCGCTGACCGCCCGAGAACTGGTGCGGGTAGCGGTTGATGTGCTCGGGCGCCAGACCGACGAGTTCGAGCAGCTCCTGCACCGCCTTGCGCCGACCCTTACGCGGCACGACGTCGGGGTGGATGTCGAACGGCTCCCCGACGATGTCGCCGACCGTCTTGCGCGGGTTGAGCGAGGTGTACGGGTCCTGGAACACGATCTGGATGTCGCGGCGCAGCTTGCGCATCGCCGACCCGCTCTGGGCGTACATGTCGACGCCGTCGAAGTCCAGCGAGCCCGACGTCGGCTCCTCCAAGCGCATGAGCAGACGCCCGAGTGTCGACTTGCCGCAGCCGGACTCGCCGACGATGCCGAGGGTCTCCCCGCGCCGCAGCTCGAAGGAGACGCCGTCGACGGCCTTGACGTGGCCGGTCGTGCGTCGCAGGACCCCTGTCTTGATCGGGTAGTGCTTGACCAGGTCCTTGGCGACGAGGATGGTGTCAGCCACCGTAGACCTCCTCACTGAAGTGGCAAGCGGCGAGGCGCCCCGGGGCGATCTGCCGCAGCTCGGGACGATCCTGGCGGCACACGTCCTGGGCGAACCGGCACCGCGGGTTGAACTCACACCCCTGCGGCAAGCGCAACAGGTTGGGTGGCAGACCGCCGATGGCTTCGAGCTCCTGACCCTTCTGGTCCAGGCGCGGGATCGACTCGAGCAGTCCCAGGGTGTAGGGGTGCGCCGGTTTGCGGTACAGCTCGTACACGTCGGCCTGCTCCATGATGCGACCGCAGTACATGACCGCAATCCTGTCCGCCACGTCGGCGACCACACCGAGGTCGTGCGTGATGAGGATGAGCCCCATCTGCCGCTCTTGCTGCAACTCGGCGAGCAGCTCCATGATCTGGGCCTGCACCGTGACGTCGAGGGCGGTAGTCGGCTCGTCGGCGATGAGCACCGCCGGGTCGAGCGCGATGGCCATCGCGATCATGATGCGCTGACGCATACCGCCGGAGAACTGGTGCGGGAATGCCTTGACCCTGTCTTTGGCACCCGGGATCTGCACCCGCTCCATGAGGCGGATCGCGTGGGCCTGCGCGTCGGACTTGTTCGTGCCGCGGTGCTTGCGGAACATCTCGGCGATCTGCCACCCCACCGGGAACACCGGGTTGAGGGAGCTGAGCGCGTCCTGGAAGATCATCGAAATCTCCGGGCCGCGCGTCCGTCGCCGCTGATCGGCCGACATCGTCAGCAGGTCGTGCCCGCAGTAGCGCACCGACCCCTTGGGGATCTTCGCGGGCGGCATGTCGAGGATGCCCATGATGGCCTGCGCCGTCACCGACTTGCCCGAGCCCGACTCCCCGAGGATCGCGAGGGTCTCCCCGGCGTGCAGGTCGAACGTCGCCCCGTTGATGGCGCGGGCGATGCCGTCGTCGGTGTGGAACTCCACGTGCAGGTCGTCGACCTGCAGGAGCAGCCCGTCCGGGCCCGGCTCGTAGGTCGTCCCAGAGGCGCGGGCCGAGCTGGTCGCCCTCGTCGTACTCGTCGTCATCGCAGCCTCACCGGGACTTGGGATCGAACGCGTCACGTGCGGCATCGCCCAACATGATGAAGGCGAGCACGCACAGACTGAGGAAGATGCTCGGGAAGAGCAGGATGTGCGGGTAGGTCTGCAGGAACACCAGGCCCTCGTTGATGGCCACACCCCACGACACGGCCGGGGGCACCAGGCCGATGCCGAGGAAGCTCAGCGTCGCCTCGACGACGATGTACACGCCGAGGTTGATCGTCGCCACCACGAGGATCGGGGCGAGGCTGTTCGGCAGGATGTGCTTGGTGATGATGCGCCACGGGCTCGCCCCCAGGGCGCGGGCGGCCTGGATGTAGTCGTTCGGCATGACCTGCAGCACCGACCCCCGCATGAGGCGGGCCAGGGCGGGCCACCCGAGGATCGTCAGTGCCGCGACGACCTTGAGCACGACGACGATGTACGGCGTGTTCTGGGTGCTCGGGAACGCGGTCATGAAGAGGATGCCGCCGAGCAGCAGCGGGATCGCGAAGAACACGTCGGTGATGCGGGAGACGAGCGCGTCGACCCACCCGCCGTAGTACGCCGCGAGGATGCCGACCGTGCCGCCGATGAGCGTGGTGGCGATCGTCGTGAAGACGCCCACGAGGATCGAGGCCCGCGCCCCGGCGATGGTGCGGGCGTAGATGTCGTAGCCCTGACCGTCGGTACCGAACCAGTGCTCGGCACTCGGGGTCTGCCGCACCGGAAAGGTCTGGCGGGCGTCGACCTGGCTGAACAGGCCGGGAAAGATC
>JAUNTP010000178.1 GCA_030538585.1 Mobilicoccus sp. | reverse complement strand
TTACGGCGCTGCCGCCCTCGTCGGCCCGGAGACCATCACCGCCGCACCGGGTGGCGCCAACTCGGCCGCACCGTTGCTCGCGTTGTATCTCGGTGGACCCTTGATGCTCGGCATCGTCTCGGGGATCGCGTTCGCGACGATCCTCGCGGTCGTCGCCGGTCTGACGATCACCACCAGCGCGACCGTGGCGCACGACATCTACTCGGGTGTCATCAAGCGCGGCGACACCGACCCGGAGAAGGAGGTGAAGATCGCCCGGTACGCCGCACTGATCTTCGGCCTCATCGGCATCCTCGGCGGCATGCTCGCCTACGAGCAGAACATCGCGTTCCTCGTGGCACTGGCCTTCGCCGTCGCGGCGAGCGCGAACCTGCCGACGATCCTCTACTCGCTGTTCTGGAAGCGGTTCAACACCCGCGGCGCCCTGTGGAGCATCTACGGCGGTCTCGGATCGTGTCTGCTGCTGATCTTCCTGTCGCCGGTCATGTCGGGTACCGAGACGTCGCTCATCTCCGGGGTCGACTTCTCGATCTACCCGCTGTCCAACCCCGGCATCATCTCGATCCCACTCGGGTTCTTCCTCGGTTGGCTCGGCTCGGTCACGAGCAAGGAGTACAACGAGGCCAAGTACGCCGAGATGGAGGTCCGCTCCCTCACCGGTGCGGGCGCCTCCGGCGAGGTCGCCGAGCACTGAGTCTCGCCGCCTTCGCCACGTCGACGGCCGCGGTCCGGGTGCTTTCCCCGCACCGCGGCCGTCGTCGCACCCGCTCCTTCTCGGCGACGGGGCACCGCGCCCATCGCCTCCGGGGGTGACGGCCCGGACCGCACAGACGTCTCGAGCAATCGAGCCGCCCGCCCGTCCCCAACCCCCGTCCGTTTCTGTTGAGATGAAACCCACGGCGGGCGTGTCACCGGACACGTTCCGCCGCATGCCCCCTAGTAGGAGGATCCTCGTGACCGACACCAACTACGCCCCCTCGAAGGACTTCACGGACCAGGCCAACGGCCAGGCCGACCTGTACGACCAGGCCGACGCCGACTTCGAGGGCTTCTGGGCCGACAAGGCCCGCACCTACGTGTCCTGGAGCAAGGACTTCGACCAGGTGCTCGACTGGAGCAACGCCCCGTTCGCCAAGTGGTTCGTCGGCGGCGAGCTCAACGTCGCGTACAACTGCGTCGACCGTCACGTCGAGGAGGGCAACGGTGACCGCGTCGCCGTGCACTTCGTCGGCGCCGAGGGCGACACCCGCGACATCACGTACGCCGACATGCAGAAGCTCGTCAGCCAGACCGCGAACGCGCTCATCGAGCTCGGTGTCAAGAAGGGCGACCGCGTCGCCATCTACATGCCGATGATCCCCGAGGCCATCGCCACGATGCTCGCCTGCGCCCGCCTCGGCGCCCCGCACTCGGTCGTCTTCGGCGGGTTCTCCTCGGACGCCATCCGCTCCCGCATCGCCGACGCCGACGCCCGCGTCGTCGTCACCTCCGACGGCCAGTACCGCAAGGGCAAGGCCGCCCCCTTGAAGGCTGCCGTCGACGAGGCCGTCAAGGTCGAGGGTTCCCCCGTCGAGCACGTGCTCGTCGTCAAGCGCACCGGCATCGACGTCGAATGGGACGAGAGCCGCGACATCTGGTGGGACGAGCTCGTCGACAAGCAATCCGACACCCACGAGTACGAGGCGCACGACTCCGAGCACCCGCTGTTCATCCTCTACACCTCGGGCACCACGGGGAAGCCGAAGGGCATCCTGCACACCTCCGGCGGCTACCTCACCCAGGCGGCGTTCACCAACCGCGTCGTCCACGACGTGCACCCCGAGTCCGACGTCTACTGGTGCACCGCCGACATCGGCTGGATCACCGGCCACTCCTACCTCGTGTACGGGCCGATGGCCAACGGCGCGACGCAGGTCGTCTACGAGGGCACCCCCGACTACCCGCACCAGGGCCGTTGGTGGGAGATCGCCCAGAAGTACGGCGTCTCGGTGCTCTACACCGCCCCCACCGCCATCCGCGCGTGCATGAAGTGGGGCTCGGACATCCCCGGCGAGTACGACCTGTCGAAGATCCGCGTGCTCGGGTCGGTCGGCGAGCCGATCAACCCCGAGGCGTGGCGCTGGTACCGCGAGCACATCGGCGGCGGGGACGCCCCCATCGTCGACACGTGGTGGCAGACCGAGACCGGCGCGATCATGATCTCGCCGCTGCCCGGCGTCACCGACCTCGAGCCCGGCTCGGCGCAGCGCCCCATCCCCGGCATCTCCGCGGAGATCCTCGACGACGCTGGCGAGCCCTTCACCGAGGCCGACAAGGTCGGCTACCTCGTGCTCACCAAGCCGTGGCCGTCGATGCTGCGCGGCATCTGGGGCGACGACGAGCGCTACAAGGACACGTACTGGAGCCGCTTCGGCGAGAAGTACTACTTCGCCGGTGACGGCGCCAAGTACGACGAGAAGGGCAACATCTGGCTGCTCGGCCGCGTCGACGACGTCATGAACGTCTCGGGCCACCGCCTCTCCACCGCCGAGATCGAGTCCTCGCTCGTCGGCCACCCGACCGTCGCCGAGGCCGCCGTCGTCGGTGCCGCCGACGACATGACCGGCCAGGCCGTCGTCGCGTTCGTCATCCTGCGCGGCGACGCGCAGGGCGAGGACGAGGACAAGATCGTCGACGACCTCAAGAAGCACGTGTCCAAGGACATCAGCCCGATCGCCAAGCCGAAGTCGATCACGGTCGTCTCCGAGCTGCCGAAGACCCGCTCGGGCAAGATCATGCGCCGCCTCCTCAAGGACCTCGCCGAGGGCCGCGAGGCCGGCGACGCGACGACCCTCACCGACTCCTCGGTGATGGACCAGATCAAGAAGGGCATGAGCAAGGGCTGACCCCCTTCTCTGACCCGGCGGCGCCGGGAGGTCGGCCTTCGACCTTCCGGCGCCGCCTGCGTGCTCGGACTGTGCGTGGGCCGCCCACTCGGTAGCGTGGGCGAGGTGAGTGCTCTCAAGGACGTCCTCGACCGCCTCCCCTTCGACGCGAGCGCGCTGCGCAAGCTGCCGGTGCCCGGCCTGAGCGGTGATTGCCTGCTCGAACTCGACCTCGCCCGCGGCGTCGGTGAGACCGCGCCCTCCTCTCCCATCGAGGCCTTTCGGGAGCGGCACCGTCCCACCCTCCACGCCCTCGTCACCGGGCTGAGAGAGGCTGCGGAGGACCCGAAGGTGCTCGGCCTCGTCGTGCACGCCTGCGCCCCGATGCTCGCCCCGGTCCACGCCGAGGAGTTGCGCGCCGCCGTCGAGGCGTTCGCCGACAGCGACAAGCCGGTCGTCGCCTGGGCCGAGACCTTCGGTGAGATGACCGGCGGTATGGCGGGCTACCTCGTCGCCACCGCCGCCGACGAGATCTGGCTGCAGCCCAGCGGGTACCTGCAGCTCACCGGCGCCGCCGCAGAGGTCTCGTTCCTGCGCGAGGGGCTCGACAAGATCGGCGTCGAGCCGCAGTTTGATCGCCGCCACGAGTACAAGTCCGCGATGGAGACCTACACCGAGACCCACGCCACCGAGCCGATGCGCGAGGTGCTGCAGTCCCTCACCGATTCCGCCGTCGCCTCGATGCTCGCCGGGATGGCCCGCGGCCGCGGCATGGAGCCCGCCGACCTGCAGGGCGTCATCGACGAAGGCGTCTTCGACCCCGCCCGCGCCCTCGAGCTGCGCCTGATCGACCGCGTCGGCTACCGCGACCAGGCGTACGCCTCGCTGCGCGAGGAGGTCGGCGTCGAGGAGCCCGAGCTGCGCTTCGTCGAACGCTACGACGGCTCTACCGCGCTCAAGGCGCTGCGTCAGCGGGGACGCCCCGTCGTCGCCGTCGTGCAAGCCCACGGCGCGATCCACATCGGCCGCTCGGGGTCCTCACCGCTCGCGGGTCGCTCGATCGGCTCGGACTCCCTCACGGCAGCGCTGCGGCACGTCGAGAACGACGACAAGGTCGAGGCCGTCGTCCTGCGCGTCGACTCCCCCGGCGGCTCGGCCGTCGCCTCCGACACGATCTGGCGCGCCATCCACCGACTGCGGACGCGCAAGCCCGTCGTCGCCTCGATGGGGAACGTCGCCGGATCCGGCGGCTACTTCATCTCCATGCCCTGCACCGAGATCTTTGCCGGAGCGACGACCCTCACCGGCTCCATCGGGGTGCTCGCCGGCAAGCTCGTCACTCAAGAGGGGTTCGGCAAGCTCGGCATCAACCGCGAGATGTTCCGCCGCGGCCGCTACGCCGGCATGTTCAGCGGCCAGCAGGGCTTCACCGAGGACGAGTTCGAGCTCCTCTCCCGCATCCTCGACGACATCTACGCCCAGTTCACCCGCAAGGCCGCCGAGGACCGCCAGATGCCGCTGGACGTGCTCGAACCCCTCGCCCGCGGACGTGTGTGGAGCGGCGCACAGGCCGCGGAGAACGGCCTCGTCGACCGCGTCGGCGGCCTGCACGACGCCGTGCGACGCGCCGCAGACCTCGCCGACCTCGACCCCGACGACGTCGAGACCCGCATCAGCCCCAAACTCGGCCCGTTCGACCGGTTCATGCCCGCCGACAACAGCGACTCCCCCGCCGCGGCGCTCGGCGCCACCTCGCTGCTGGCACCCGTCGGCGACGGTGGCCCGCTGGTCGATCGCCTGCTGGGCACCCTGGGCCTGCAGCACGCCGGTGTCCTGTCCATGCCGACCCTGCGATGGGTGTGACCGCCATGACCGACACTGCAGACAACCCGCTGCTCATCGAGCGCGACGAGCACATCGAGACGTGGACCCTCAACAAGCCCGAGGTGCGCAACGCCATCTCCGAGGACGACGTCATCGACGCCCTCGTCGAGGCCGTGGCGCGGGTCGACCGTGACGATGACGTGCGCGTCGTCATCCTCACCGGCGCCGGCAGCGCGTTCAGCGCAGGCGGCAACGTCAAGGACATGGTGACCCGCTCCGGCATGTTCGCGGGCAGCCCTGCGCAGATGCGTGAGGGGTACCGCCGCGGTATCCAACGCATCCCCAGGGCGCTGTACGAGTGCGACGTGCCGGTCATCGCGGCGGTCAACGGGCCCGCCATCGGTGCCGGGTGCGACCTCGCGCTCATGTGCGACCTGCGGATCGCCAGCGAGAAGGCCCGGTTCGCCGAGAGTTTCGTCAAGCTCGGCATCATCCCCGGCGACGGGGGCGCGTGGTTCCTGCCGCGCGCCATCGGAGCCGCGCGGGCGGCGGAGATGGCGTTCACGGGAGACGTCATCGACGCCGCCACCGCGTTGGAGTGGGGGCTCGTCTCCCGGGTCGTCGCGCCCGAGGACCTGCTGCCGGCGGCGCGGGATCTCGCCAGGCGCATCGCGGTCAACCCGCCGCGCGCGACCCGGATGACCAAGCGGCTCCTGCGGGAGTCGGGCCATTCCAGCCTCGCGTCGTTGCTGGAGTTGTCGGCGGCGATGCAGCCGCTAGGCCACCACACCCAGGACCACCACGAGGCCCTCGCCGCCATGGGTGAGAAACGCACCGGTACCTACACGGGAGACTGACCCCTTCCTCCCCTTCCTCCCCCGTTGGTCGAGGAGGAGCGAAGCGACGTCTCGAGACCACCGCGCACCAACGGAGTAGCCGGCCTGCGGAGACAGGTCACTGCGTGACACCACGATGGTCTCGAGACGCTCGCTTCGCTCGCTCCTCGACCAACGGCGGGGGAAGAGACGCTCGCTTCGCTCGCTCCTCGACCAACCGCGTGGGGAGGACCCTTGTCGTGCCTGACCGGCGGGGTCAGGGCTCCTGGGACAGGACGTCGAGGACCGGTCGGTGGGTCAGCCACCACTGCTCGGCGGGTCGGCGGTGCGGGAGGTCGAGGTGCTCGGCCATGTCAGCGACCGGGGCCACGCTCACGGCACCGTCGACGAAGCCCACCGTGCGCGCCTCGCATTCCCCCGCGTCGAGTTGAGCAGCCACCTCGTCGAGGGCGTGTTCGACGAGGCGGGTCGCGATGATGCGGTCGAACGGGGTGGGTGTTCCCCCTTGCTGCACGTGCCCGAACACCACCTGTCGGACGTCGAAGAGGCCCTCGCTCTCCTCCTCGAACAGCCGCGCCAGGACGTCGGTGGTGTAGTGCTCGTTGGCGTACTCGCTCCGGATCGTCAGGTAGAGACGCTTGCCGCGCCGGAACGCCGCCTTCATCCGTTCCACGTCCTCCTGGACGACGTCCAGGCTGATGCCCTCCTCGTGGAGGTACACGCGCTCGGCGCCGGAGGCGAGCCCCGCCATGAACGCGAGGTAGCCGCAGCGGCGGCCCATCGTCTCGGTGACGAAGCAGCGTCGGCTCGCGCTCGCCGACATCTTCACGGCGTCGAGGGCCACGACGGCGCTGTTGAGGGCCGTGTCGGAGCCGATCGACAGCTCCGAGCGCGGCAGGTTGTTGTCGATACTGGCCGGGACGCAGACGATCGGCAGCTGCAGACCGGCATGCTCGGCGCGCGCCGCGTGGAGGAGCGAGACCGCCTCGTACGCGCTATAGCCACCGATGACGAGCAGCGCGTCCAGGGCGAGGTTCTCGATGGCGGCCGCGAGCGCCGGCAGTTCATCCCGGGTCGGGACGTGGCGGCGGGTGCCGAGGTCGGCGCCGCCGTCGGCGGCCCACCCGTCGACGTCGCCCCAGGACAGCTCGCGTACGCGCTTCGAGATGAGACCGGGAAAGCCGCCGTCGACGCCGACGATCTGCATGCCGAGGGTGAGCCCGAGCCGTTCGGCGGCGCGGGCGGCGGTGTTCATCCCCGGTGCGAGACCGCCTGCGTGCAGCACCCCGACGCGTCGGGGTGCCGGGGTGTTCTGCGGTGGGCTCGACATGCGCTCGAAGAGGGCGAGGGCCTCGGTGAAGCTGCGGCCCCGAGCGGCCACGGCTGCGTC
>JAUNTP010000177.1 GCA_030538585.1 Mobilicoccus sp. | reverse complement strand
CTCGACCAACGGGGACGGCGGTCTCACGACGCTGCGCTCCTCGACGAGCGTCGAGGGGGCAGGGCATCACCCCGTGCGGAGTTTGGCGGTGAGACGCTCCGCCACAGCGCGCAGCTCGGCGGCGAGTTCGGGGTGGCGGCCTGCGTCGATGTGGCGGTCCTCGAACGTCAGGGTGATGGCGGCAGTCGGCCAGCCCAAGTGGTCGTGCGCGGCAACGGCCAGGGAGGAGAACCCCGGCGTGACCTCGCCGGATTCGAGCGCCCACCCCCGCTGTCGCACGACCTGAAGTTCACGACGCAGACGGCCGGGTGTCCACTGTTCGCCGTCGGTGGCAGGAAACGCCTCGGCGCCCGGGTAGAGGGCACGCACCTGCGCCGCCGACAGGTCGGCGAGGATCGCGCGCCCGCTGGCAGTCAGGTGGGCGGGGAGTTGCACCCCGACCTCCGAGACAAGGACCGGCCGACCGGCGGCACGCATCTGCAGGACGTACACGACTTGCCGGCCGTGCAGCACCGACAGGTGGGCGCTCTCCCCCACGGTGTCGACGAGGGCGGCCAGCGCCGGCCCGGCAATGCGCGCGAGGGGGGCTTGCCGCACGTACGCCGCCCCGAGCTCCGATGCGGCCGGCCCCATCCCGTAGAGGCGCTCTTCCTCGAGGTGAACGACGAACCCGGACTCCACCATGACCGACAGCAGGTGGTAGACGCTGGAGCGCGGCAGGTCCAAGGCGGTGGCGATCGACATCGCCGACACCGGCCCCCGTCGCGAGGCGAGGTGCCGCAGGATGCGCAGGGTGTTCGTCGCGGCCGGTACGCGGGACATGGAGCACCTCCTCTCGTCCCGGTGATGATGCCTCACGGGACACTGCTCCCTCTCGCAGACGGTCACACCCGCGGCTGGTGGAGGGCGATAGGTGAGGATGGGGCATGTCTCGTCTGTCTGCCCGCGGCCAGGTTGCTCCGTTTCACGTCATGGAGGTGCTCAAGGCTGCCGGGCGCCGAGAGCGGACGCACGGCGACGTGATCCGGCTCTGTGTCGGACAGCCCTCCACCCCTGCGCCGGCCGCGGTGCGCGACGCGGCCGTGCAGACGCTGCAGCGTGACGTGCTCGGCTACACCGACGCGGTCGGCACCCCGGCGCTGCGGGCGGCGATCGCGGCCCACTACGGCCACGAGTACGACCTCGACGTGGACCCTGACCAGGTCGTCGTCACCACCGGGTCCTCCGGCGGGTTCACGGCCTTGTTCCTGGCGGCCTTCGACGTCGGTGACGTCGTCGCGATGGCGCGCCCCGGCTACCCCGCGTACCGCAACTCCCTCGCCGCGCTCGGGTGCGACGTGGCCGAACTCGACTGCGGCCCCGCGCAGCGCTACCAACCAACTGTCGAACAGCTCGACGACCTCGTCGCGGAGGGCCGCACCCCGGCGGGACTCATCCTCGCCTCTCCCGCCAACCCCACCGGCACCCTCGTCGAGGACGACCGCCTCGCCGACCTCGCCCGCTGGTGCGAGGAGCACGGCACGCTGCTCATCAGCGACGAGATCTACCACGGCGTCACCTACGACCGGCCCGCCACGTGCGCGCGGACGTTCTCGCGCGAAGGCGCCGTGGTCGGCTCGTTCAGCAAGTACTTCTCGATGACGGGCTGGCGACTCGGCTGGCTCGTCCTGCCCGAGCAGTACGTCACCCCGGTCGACCTGCTGCTCGGCAACCTCAACCTGTGCGCTCCGGCCCCCGCGCAGGCGGCCGCCCCGGTCGCCTTCTCCCCGGAGGCCCGTGCCGAGTGCGAGAGTCACGTGCAGCGCTACGCCGCCAACCGTGACCTGCTCCTGCGACGCCTGCCCGAGCTGGGCATCACGTCCTTCGCCCCGCCGGACGGCGCGTTCTACGCCTACTGCGACGTCGCCCACCTCACGGACGACAGCGCCAGCTGGTGCGCCGACGTCCTCGACGCGACGGGGGTCGCCATCACCCCCGGCATCGACTTCGCCCCGGTCGACCCCGCCCGCACCACCCCGCTCGACGGCAACCGGTTCGTGCGCCTGAGCTTCGCCGGCGGCACCGACGAGATCGACGAGGCTCTCGACCGCCTCGTGCGGTTCTGTGCGGCGGGCTCGCCGGGCAAATAACCACCATGTCGGAGAATGCGGACCCCTGCCGCACGCCTGCGATCAGCTGACCTGCACAGATGCGATAGCCCGCGCACATCGACGGCTGCTTTCTCCGACATGATGGTTACTTCGTGCGCGTGATCGATCGCATGGACGGCGCTGCCCGGCACACTGGAGCGCATGGATCGCCCCGTGCTCGACCCCCTCGACCAGCGTCTGCTCGGCGCCCTCGCCGAGAAGGAACGGACGGTGCCCGGCTCCTACCCGCTGACGCTCAACGCGTTGCGGTCGGCGTGCAACCAGAGCACGAGCCGCGACCCTGTCAGTGAGTACACCGACACCGAGCTGGAACTCGCGGCGCGGGCGCTCAAGGAGCGGGGGTTGGTGCGGATCATCTGGGCCGGCAAGGGGTCGCGCACCCTCAAGTACCACCAACTCCTCACCGAAGCCCTCGACCTGGCCGACGACGAGCGTGCCCTGGTCACGGTGCTGCTGCTGCGGGGGCCGCAGGCGGCGGGTGAACTCAAGACCCGCACCGACCGGTTGCACCCCTTCGCCGACCGGGGCGAGGTCGAGGCGTGCCTGCAACGCCTGGCAGACCGACCCGAGCCGCTGGTCGCCCAGCTCGCCCGCCAGGCCGGGCAGCACGACCCGCGGTGGACCCACCTGCTCGGACCCCGCCCCGAGGCCGCCCCCTCGGGGGAGGGTGAGCAGGCAGCCGGCATCGACCGGGAGGTCGTCATCGCGAGGGGCATCGCCGCCCGCGACGCGTCGCTCATCGACAGCTACGCCATCATCGCCGACGCGTACGCCGAGCATCTCGGCGAGGAGTTGACGGGCCAGCCGTTCGAGCGGTGGCTGCTCGAGCGCCTCGCCGAGGAGGCGAACGGACCGGTCGCCGACGTCGGATGCGGCACCGGACACCTCGCCGCGTTCCTCGCCGACGCGGGCGCCGACGTCACGGGCATCGACGCCTCCCCCGCCATGATCGAGCGGGCGCGCGCTGACTTCCCCGACCTCACCTTCGAGGTGGGCGACCTGCGCTCCCTGCTCAAGCCGCCGCGCGCTCCGGGTTGGTCGCTGATCCTCGCCTGGTATCCGTTCGTGCACTTCGCACCGTCGGAGTTGTCGGGCGCGATCAGCGCTCTGGCGCGCACCCTGGATCGGGGTGGGCGCCTCGCGGTGGCGGTGCTCGTCGGCGAGGAGGTCAGGCACGTGACCTCCCGGTGGGGCCGCGACGTCGACCTCGGCATCGTGTTGCACGACCCGCAGGTCGTCCGTGACGCCGTGGCCGCGGCCGGGCTCCGCATCGAGGAGTGGTACCTGCGCGGCCCGGTGGCCGGCGAGGAGTCCGAGCGCCTCATCGTCCTCGCACGTCGCGATGTCTGAGACGACCCGCGCGCGAGGCTCATGGCTCGCCGCTCCGGGCACCGACACCCACCCCCTCGCGCTCATCCCGGCCGGGCTCATCTCGGCCTCGGCGGTGTTCCTGTTCTGGGTGATGAACGACGCGATCGGCTACCCGCTGATGGTGGCCGGGTTGCTCGCGGCGTTCTGGACCGACCGCACCGGTCGCTCCCGCCGGCTGTTCACCGACCTGCTGCTCATCGCGATCGCCCTGTTCGGGGTGAGCCTCATCTCGCTGCACGCCGACATCTCACCGGAGGGCATCCTGCGGTTCACGCTCGCGCTGAGCTGGGCGGTCATCGTGCCGTACTCGATCTCACGCTGGGTCTACAAGGAGCACGCGATCCGCTTCCCGTGGGGCGGTGGCCGCTGGACGCGCCGGATGTGGATCTATCTCATCGTCGTCATCGCGGCGGCGTACCTCATCCTCCCCTGGTACTTCCTCACCTCGGGCGTGTACCGCAACTGGCCGGCGGTCATCGAGTGGCACGAGATCGCGCGGCTGTTCGTCGGCGTCAACGCCGTGGGGTTGTGGGACGAGCTGTTCTTCATCTGCACCTGTTACGTGCTGTTCATGCGGCACTTTCGCCCGCCCGTCGCGAACGTCCTGCAGGCGACCATCTTCGTGTCGTTCCTGTGGGAGCTCGGGTACCAGTCGTGGGGGCCGTTCCTGACGATCCCGTTCGCCCTCATCCAGGGCATCATCTTCAGCTGGACCAAGAACCTGCTGTACGTCGTCGTCGTGCACCTGCTCTTCGACGCGATCGTGTTCCTCGTCATCGTCCACGCCCACCACCCGGAGGCCCTGCCGATCTTCCCGCTGGTGCACGGCTGAGCGCATAGCGAGGTTGGTGGCTCGTAGGGTGTGGGCATGGAGCTGCGGTTCACCCAGGTCGATGTGTTCTCCTCAGAGCCGTTCAAGGGGAACCCGGTGGCGGTCGTCCACGACGCGGACGACCTGCCCGAGGACACGATGGCAGCGTTCGCCCGATGGACGAACCTCTCGGAGACGACGTTCCTCCTGAGCCCCACCACTCCCGACGCCGACTACCGGCTGCGTATCTTCACCCCGGGTGGTGAGCTGCCCTTCGCCGGCCATCCCACGTTGGGCAGCGCCTGCGCCTGGCTGGAGGCCGGCGGCGCGCCCCGCACGAACGGTGTCGTCGTGCAGGAGTGCGGGGCCGGGCTCGTGAAGATCCGCGACGAGGAGCGCCTCGCGTTCGCGGCGCCGCCGCTCACCCGATCGGGGCCCGTCGACGCTGGGACCTTGGAGACAGTGCGTGATGCCCTGGGTCTTGCTCCCGACCAGGTGCGGGATGCGGCGTGGGTCGACAACGGGCCGGGCTGGACCGGGCTAGTTCTCGACCACGCGCGTACCGTGCTGGATCTGCGTCCCGACGTCGCTGCCCTCGGCGACCATCGCGTCGGCGTCATCGGGCGGCACGATGAGAGCAGCGCTCCGGCAGATTCCCCCGAGGTGGAGGTTCGCGCCTTCGCGCACGGACTCGGCGTGGACGAGGACCCGGTGACCGGCAGCCTCAACTCCGGGTTCGCACTCTGGCTCATCGAGGCCGGCGTTCTACCCGACTCGTACGTCGCAGCTCAAGGCGCCGCCCTCGGCCGCGCCGGTCGCGTCCACGTGTCTCGCGTCGACGGGCAGGTGTGGGTCGGCGGTGACGCCGTCACGCGCGTCCACGGCACTCTCATCGTGTGACGAGCCTGGCAGGTCACCCTCGGGCGGCGGCACTCACGCCCGAGGGTGACCGGTCAGTGAGCCACGCCTGCCGAGAGCTGAGGCCGTGTCACGACCCACACACCGGCCAGCACGAGCAGGGCCACCACGGCGGCGATCAACGCCGTCATAGCCGAGTCCTGGAACAGGCCCGTGAGCGACAACCACGCGGGCAGGGCAGCGGTGAGCACGCCGGCGGCAATCGCCACCCCGCCCGTGAATCGGGTCAGTTCGGCCCGTTCGAGGGCGAGCACCAAGAAGAACAGCAGCCACAGCAGCGCCCAGCACAACCAGATGACGGTGAAGACACGTCCACCGTCCTGCCAGGTCACGACGGCGTACGCGGTCGCCGCGACAGCCACGAACAGGGAGAACCACCCGAGTCCCGTGCCTGGCAAGTCGCCGAGGGCGTTGATGCCCACCCACAGGTACGTGAACCCGAAGAGGTAAAGTCCGGCTGCCCCCAGGACGGTCGCCGCATCCCCACCGGAGGTGAGGACGAGGTAGGTCGGCGTGAACACCTGCATGAGGCCGACGAACAGATTCAACGGTGCCGCCGCTTTGGGTGTCATGCCACCCAGCAGCATGACGCCGTTGACGAGAAGAACAGCTCCGACGTAGAACAGCCCGATATCCGCCATGGAAAACCTCCGAGAGGGAAGGGCCCGGGGGCCGCCGCGCGTGATGAGCGGCGGCCCCCGGGGGGTCGAGAGGTGAAGCCCTCAGGAGGGGAGGATGTCCTTGTCGAAGATGTCGAGCGGCAGCTTGAGCGTGACCGCCGCGTTGGGGATGTCGACGATGCCGCCGACGTGCATCTCGCACGGCGCGACGCTGATGATCGTGTACGCCTGCTCCGGGCTGTAGCCGAACTTGCCGAGGTACTCGATGCACTGCTCGACTGCCTGCACGGCCGCCATCGTCGTGTCGAGGTACTTCTGTTCGTCGCCGGCGGCCGACAGCCCGGTGAAGCTCAGGTAGCGGGTGCCGAGGTTCGGGTCGATGGGCGAAGGCCGCAGCATCGGGGTACGGGTGCCGTACTTGGCCATGCCGTCCTTGATGACGTCGAACCGGAACCAGCCGACGCCGTCCATCTCGATGGCGTTCCACGTGATCTCGCCGTCGCCCTCGGAGAAGTGGAAGTCGCCGGTGGAGAACAGGCCGCCGTCGACGAACACCGGGAAGTACACCCGAGAACCGCGTGACAGGTTCTTGATGTCGAGGTTGCCGCCGTTCTCGCGCGGCGGGACGGTGCGGGCAGCCTTCTCCGCCACTTTGCGCCACTCCTCGCCCTCCAGGGTGCGCAGCACGGCGTCGTCCATGACGTCGAGGCGCGGCGCCGCGAGGCCCTCCTCGATGAACGGGTCCTCACGACGGTTCCACTGGTCGAGGAGTTCGTGGGAGGGGGCCACACCGATGACGCCGGGGTGACTGATCGCCGGGATCTCGACGCCGGGGATCTGACGGCTCGTCGCAAAGACACCGTGCAGGTCCCACACCGTCTTGTAGCCCTCGGGGAACCAGCTCGCGAGCGGACCGCCCATGCCGGGAAGAATGTTGGAGTACCCGATGCCCGAGAGGGGCTGCACGTCGAGGACGTCGATGACGAGCAGGTCGCCCGCTTTGACACCGTCGATCCGGATAGGGCCGGTGATGGGGTGGGTGCGGCCGAGGTTGAAGTCCTTGATGTCCTGGTCGTCGTCGACGTCCT
>JAUNTP010000176.1 GCA_030538585.1 Mobilicoccus sp. | reverse complement strand
GAGAGCGGCGTCCACTTCGGGCACCAGACCCGTCGCTGGAACCCCAAGATGAAGCGCTTCATCATGACCGAGCGCAACGGCATCTACATCATCGACCTGCAGCAGTCGCTGACCTACATCAACGACGCGTACGACTTCATCAAGCAGACGGTCGCCCACGGCGGCACGATCCTGTTCGTCGGCACCAAGAAGCAGGCCCAGGAGCCCATCGCCGAGCAGGCGACGCGCGTCGGCATGCCGTACGTCAACCACCGCTGGCTCGGTGGCATGCTCACCAACTTCAGCACCGTCTCCGGGCGCCTCACGCGCCTCAAGGAGCTCGAGGAGATCGACTTCGACGACGTGGCCGGCTCGGGCCGCACCAAGAAGGAACTCCTCGTGCTGCGCCGCGAGAAGGACAAGCTCGAGAAGACCCTCGGCGGCATCCGCGACATGACCAAGGTGCCCTCGGCCGTGTGGATCGTCGACACGAAGAAGGAGCACCTCGCCGTCACCGAGGCGCGCAAGCTCAAGCTGCCCGTCATCGCCGTGCTCGACACCAACTGCGACCCCGACGAGGTCGACTACAAGATCCCGGGCAACGACGACGCGATCCGCTCGGTCACGCTGCTCACCCGCGTCGTCGCCGACGCCGTCGCCGACGGCCTCATGACGCGCAGCCAGGGTGCCGGCGGCGGCGAGAACGCCGTCGACGGTGGCGCCGCTGAGCCGATGGCGGAGTGGGAGCGCGAGCTCCTCGAGCAGAGTGGCGACCAGAGCGCCCAGCAGCAGCCTGAGGCCACTGAGGCCCCGGAGGCCGTTGAGGCCACCGAGCAGGCGCCCGAGCAGGCCACTGACACGGCAGTCCCGGTCGAGACCGAGGCCGCCACCGCCGGCGAGTCCACCCCGGAGGCCGTGTCCGACGCGGTCGCCGAGGCCGAGGCTGCCGACTCCACGCCCGCCCAGTCCTGACGACCCCTCGACGAAAGCGAGATCACTTCCATGGCGAACTACACCGCCGCTGACATCAAGGCCCTGCGCGAGCAGACCGGTGCCGGCATGCTCGACGTCAAGAAGGCCCTCGACGAGGCCGACGGCGACCGCGGCAAGGCGACCGAGATCCTGCGGGTCAAGGGCCTCAAGGGTGTCACCAAGCGTGAAGGCCGCAGCGCCTCCAACGGTCTGGTCACCGCGCACGTCGACGGTGGCGTCGGCACCCTGGTCGAGATCAACTGCGAGACGGACTTCGTCGCCAAGGGCGAGAAGTTCGGCGAGCTGGCCGACACGGTCCTCGACGCGGCCGTGTCCGCCGGTGCCGCCGACGCCGACGCGCTCCTCGCCACCGAGGTCGACGGCGTGACGGTCAAGGACCTCCTCGACCGCGCCAACGCCGAGATCGGCGAGAAGATCGAGGTGCGCCGCATCGCTCGCGTGGAGGGCCCGAAGGTCGTCTCCTACCTGCACAAGACCAGCCCCGACCTGCCCGCGCAGATCGGTGTGCTGTTCGCCTACGACGGCGGCGACGACGCAGTTGCCCGTGACGTCGCGATGCACGTGGCCGCATTCAGCCCCACGGTCATGACCCGTGACGAGGTCTCGGAGGAGATGGTCGCCAACGAGCGCCGCATCGCCGAGGAGACCGCCCGCGAGGAGGGCAAGCCCGAGCAGGCCCTGCCCAAGATCGTCGAGGGTCGCGTCAACGGCTTCTTCGCCGAGAACGTGCTCCTGGAGCAGAAGTTCGCCAAGGACCAGAAGAAGCAGGTCAAGAAGGTCCTCGACGAGGCCGGTGTCGAGGCGAAGGGCTACGCGCGTCTGCGCGTCGGCTCCTGAGCCACACTCCCATCACGACGGAGCCCGTCGCCCCCAGGAGGGGTGGCGGGCTCCGTCGTTCCTCGCGGAGGGGCGGACCCCCACCGTTGGTCGATGTCGAGACGCTTCGCTCCTAGTACCAACTGTGAAGGGGGAGGTAGACCCGGTTTGGGGACGGGTGTCCAGCGGTGGCACGATGAGGCGCGACATCGACTGACAGGAGACCGACGTGTCCGACTCCCCGCGTGTCTACAAGCGCGTGCTGCTCAAGCTGTCCGGCGAGGCCTTCGGCGGTGGGTCGATGGGCGTCGATCCCGACATCGTGCGCGAGATCGCGGGGCAGATCGCCGAAGCGGTGCGTGACGGCGTCGAGGTCGCGGTCGTCGTCGGCGGCGGCAACTTCTTCCGCGGCGCGCAGTTGCAGCAGCGCGGCATGGAGCGGGCTCGGGCCGACTACATGGGCATGCTCGGCACGGTCATGAACTGCCTCGCGTTGCAGGACTTCCTCGAGAAGCAGGGTGTCGACACACGCGTGCAGACCGCCATCACGATGGGTCAGGTCGCCGAGCCCTACATCCCGCGGCGCGCGATGCGACACCTCGAAAAGGGCCGCGTGGTCATCTTCGGCGCCGGCGCGGGCATGCCGTACTTCTCCACCGACACGGTGTCGGCGCAGCGGGCGCTCGAGATCGGCTGCGACGCCGTCCTCATGAGCAAGAACGGTGTCGACGGCGTGTACGACGCCGACCCGCGCACCAACCCGGACGCGAAGAAGCTCGAGCGCATCTCCTACGTCGACGCTCTCTCGCAGGGCCTCAAGGTCGTCGACGCGGCGGCGTTCAGCCTCTGCATGGAGAACAAGCTCCCGATGATCGTCTTCGCCATGCAGGGCGAGAGCACGATCTCGCGGGTGCTGCGCGGTGAGCCGCTCGGCACCGAGGTCTACGCCGACTGACGACCGGTGCTCTTTCGGCGCGGTCCTCTCCCGGGGTCTGCGTCACCGCCCGTGTTCTGACAGCATGGGTCCCACCGCGTCGATGCGCGACGCGGTCTGAACGAAGGTGAGAGGCAGCCGCCATGCTGGACGAGACGATGTTCGAGGCCGAAGAGAAGATGGGCAAGGCCATCGAGGTGGCCAAGGAGGACTTCGCCTCGATCCGCACGGGCCGCGCCAACGCCGGAATGTTCAACAAGCTCATGGTCGACTACTACGGGGCGCCGACGCCGCTGCAGCAGCTCGCCTCGTTCCAGACCCCTGAGGCGCGCACCATGCTCATCACGCCGTTCGACAAGGGCGCGATGGCGGGCATCGAGAAGGCCATCCGCGAGTCCGACCTGGGCGTCAACCCCAGCAACGACGGCAACGCGATCCGCTGCATCTTCCCGGAGCTCACGCAGGAGCGCCGCAAGGAGTACATCAAGATGGCGCAGCGCAAGGGCGAGGACGCCAAGGTGTCCATCCGTAACGTGCGCCGTCACGCCAAGGACCAGATCGACCGGTTCGTCAAGGACGGCGACATCGGTGAGGACGAGGGCTCGCGCGCCGAGAAGGAGCTGGAGGCGCTGACGAAGAAGCACGTCGATGGCGTCGACGAGCTCCTCAAGGGCAAGGAAGCCGAACTCCTCGAGGTGTGAGGTGAATAGCGCTGCGGCGTCCACCGCACCGGCGTCGACGGGGAAGGCCGGCCGTAACCTGCCCGTCGCCATCGGCGTCGGGGTGGGGCTGGGCGCCATCGCCGTCGCGGCGCTGTACATCGTGCCGTGGGGGTGGCTGCTGCTCGTGATCCCGGCGATCTGTGTCGGCATCGGCGAGCTGGCCCGCGGTTTCGCTGCGGGCGGGTTCCACGTCCCGGTCGTGCCCGTGATGATCGGGGCGGTGGGCATGCACGTGGGTGCTTACCTCGGTGGTGCGCCGGGTCTGATGCTCGGACTGGGGCTCACGCTGTTCGCGGTGGTGTGCTGGCGCAGCGTGCTCGGCATCGACCGAGCGGCGCGGGATGTCACGGCCGGGGTGTTCGTCGCGGCGTACGCGCCGTTCCTGTCGGCGTTCTCCACGCTCATGCTGCTCGACCCGAACGGCGCCTCCCGGATCGCCGTGTTCATCATCGTGACCATCTGCAGCGACATCGGCGGCTACGCCGCGGGGGTCATGGCGGGTCGTCACCCCATGGCGCCGACGGTGAGCCCGAAGAAGTCGTGGGAAGGCTTCGCGGGGTCTGCGGCGGCCTGTCTCGTCGCGGGCATGATCGCGGTGCCCCTCATGCTCGGTGGACCCGTGTGGGCCGGCGCGCTGCTCGGGGCCGCCACGGTGCTGTTGGCCACCCTCGGCGACCTCACCGAGTCGATGCTCAAGCGCGACCTCGGCATCAAGGACCTCGGCGCCCTGCTGCCGGGGCACGGCGGCCTCATGGACCGCATGGATTCGCTCCTGGTGACCGCGCCCGGCGCCTGGATCATCCTCACCTTGTTCGTCTGACCCTGCCGAGAGGTACACCCGTGAGCGAGTCCCAGCCCGTCAGCGTCACCCTGCAGCGCCGCCGCCCCGCCAAGGGGCAGGTGACATTCTCCCCACCGGGCAACCCCATGCCGCCCACGCACCTCGCCGATCTCGACATGGCCGAGCGCAAGGCCCGGCTCAAGGAGTTGGGGCATCAAGGCTTCCGCGCTGCGCAGCTCTCGCGGCATTATTTCGTCGGCTACACCAGCGACCCCGAGGCGATGACGGACCTGCCCGCCGGGGCTCGCACCGAGCTCGTCGAGGCGATGTTCCCGCCGCTGCTCGATCCGGTGCGGCACCTGTCGGCCGATGCGGGAGCGACGATCAAGTCGGTGTGGCGCCTGCATGACGGGGCGTTGGTGGAGTCGGTGCTCATGCGGTACGCGCGCCGCGCGACGGTGTGCATCTCCTCGCAGGCCGGGTGCGGCATGAACTGCCCGTTCTGCGCGACCGGCCAGGAGGGGTTCACCCGCAACCTCTCGACCGCGGAGATGGTGGCCCAGGTCGTCGAGGCGTCCCGGATGCTGCGCGACGGCGCCGTCGAGGCGTCGTGCTCCGGTGACGACGTGGGCGCCTTCGACGCCCCCGAGGACGAGCGGGTCGAGCACGACGACGTGGCCGCCGGGCCGGTCCGCGTGAGCAACGTCGTGTTCATGGGGATGGGGGAGGCCCTCGTCAACTACAAGCGGGCCGTCGCCGCGATCCGCCGCATGGTCGACCCGGCCCCGGACGGGCTGGGCATGTCGGCGCGCGGCATCACGATGTCGACGGTGGGTCTCGTGCCCGGTATCGACCGGCTCGCCGCGGAGGGCATCCCCGTCACGCTCGCGCTCAGCCTGCACGCGCCTGACGACGAGCTGCGCGATGAGTTGGTGCCGATCAACAACCGGTACGCCGTCGATGAGGCCCTCGATGCGGCTCGCCGCTACTTCGACGCGACGGGTCGGCGGGTGTCCATCGAGTACGCGCTCATCCGTGACATCAACGATCAGGCGTGGCGGGCCGATCTGCTGGGGGAGAAGCTCGCGGCGCGGGGCAAGGGGTGGGTGCACGTCAACCCCATCCCGCTCAACCCGACGCCGGGCAGCAAGTGGACGGCGTCTCGACCGGGGGTCATGCAGCAGTTCGTGGAGCGGCTGCGCGCGCACGGCATCCCGACGACGGTGCGGGACACGCGCGGCAGTGACATCGACGGCGCCTGCGGGCAACTCGCCGCCGCCACCGCGTGACCGCACAGCCCGTTCGCTGAGGGCGCGAGAAGGGTTCGGGGGCCGCCGGGTCACGGCGCGGTGATGTGTTCGTCACCGAGTTGTGACCGCCGGGCGGGCGATAATCGCTGTTCAGACCCTGTCTGGCAAGGGAGAATGTACGCAGCCGAGGTTCGTGGGGGGCCTCGCTGATCGCGTCCCGATCGGGGCGTCCACGACCACTGACAGGGGCAGCAGATCATGCGTATCAACCGTCGTCTCGTCGGCATCGTCACCGCCGGCATCGTGCTCGCGGGTGCGACGGGGACCATGCTGACCTCTACCGCCTCTGCCGACGCGCCGCACGCGGCCGACGAGGCGTCCCTCGCGGCGGTCACCGCCGCGGTGGCCGGCAGCGACCTCACCGAGGGCATTCCGGCCTCGTCCTACACCCTCGATGATCTGCGCGTCGACGGTGAGTGGGCTGCGGCTGAGCTCAACCCGACCGGTGATGACCTCGACGCAGCCACCGTGCTCCTGACTCAGGAGCAGGGCGCGTGGTCGTTGGTCGAGATCGGCAGCGTCGACGTCGGCTGCGGTAGCGCGCCCGAGGCGACGCTCACGGCTCTGCGACTGACCTGCTCGGGGTGAGCGGTCGGTCGTAGCCATCCAGGAGGGCCAGACGGCGGCAGCTCCCGGATGCGCCCACCACGCGTGGGCCCAGCGGTCGGTGTGGGAACAGGGGCCCACACCGACCGCTGTCGCATGTGCGACCCCGTTGGTCGAGGAGCGAAGCGTCTCGAGACAGCCTGCGTGACTGCGATGGGTGCGGGTGGTCTCAAGACGTCGCTGCGCTCCTCCTTCCCGGATTGAGGAGCGAAGCGTCTCGAAATCGACCAACGGGTGTGGGCGGGGGTCAGCCCCAGCGGGGTCTGATGCTGATGGGGTCGCCGTTGCTTCTTTGCCATCGCACGCCCGCGTCGGTGACGACGGCGGTGAGGTCGTGTCTGTGGACCACGGTGTGGTGGTGACGGCACAGGAGGGCGAGGTTGCACATGTCGGAGCAGCCGCCGTTGATCCAGTGAACGAGGTGGTGCGCGTCGCACCAGGTCGGAGGCATCGAACACCCTGGGAAAGAACATCCGCCATCTCGTGCGTGGAGCGCCGCGATCTGGGCGGGGGTCACGGTGCGGTGGGCGCGGCCCTGGTCGAGGATCTCGCCCTGAGTTCCGAGGACGATGGGGATGATCTGGGCGTCACACGCGAGCAGGCGTGCTTCGGTGGGGGAGATCACTGTGCCGAATCCTGTGGTGGCGTAGCCGCGGCGGGTGTTGGCGCTGTTCGTGTTGGTGCGGATTCCGAACGCTGCTCCCGCGGTGCCTGCGTCGGTGTCGCAGCAGGGGTCCTCAGCGTCGCCAGCGTCAGTGGCGTCGGTGTGGACGTCGCGCAGCAGGTCGCCGTACTGGATGGTGACGGTGACGCGGGCTTTG
>JAUNTP010000175.1 GCA_030538585.1 Mobilicoccus sp. | reverse complement strand
CCGATGCTTAGCGCGCTCGCTCCTGCAGCACCGTCGCGACGCGGTCGGCGGTGTGGCCGTCGCCGTAAGGGGTGCCGCGCTCGGCGGTGGGGGCCTCACGCACGGCGACGTCGGCGAGCTGGGTGAGGTCGTTGTCGAGGATGTTCCACCCGTTCTCCAGGGTCTCGACCCACTCGGTCTCGGGGCGGATCGTCGTGCACGGGGTGCCGAGGAGGAACGCCTCCTTCTGCAGGCCACCGGAGTCCGTGACGACGCCTGCAGCGCCCATGACGGCGCGCACCATCTGCGGGTAGGCCAGCGGCGAGGTGCCGAACAGCGACCCGCCTTCGAGCGCGAGACCGTGCTCCTTGGCCTTGGCGACGAGGCGCGGGTGGGCGAGCAGCACGACAGGGGCGGGCGCCTCACGGAGAGCATCGAGGATCGCGCCGAGCCGCTCCGGGGTGTCGGTGTTGTCGGGGCGGTGGATCGTCGCGAGCAGGTACGGCTGCTCCAGGTCGATCGAGCCCGACCCCGACACGTCGAGTGCGTCCGCGAGCGGGGTGTCGGCCACCGTGTCGCGCACCATGTGGCACACGTCGGTCATGACGTCGCCGACCATCACGCTGCGCTCCGCCAGACCCTCGTGGGCGAGGTGCTTCATCGCCTCGTCGGTGGGGGCGAGCAGCAGGTCGGCGGCGTGGTCGGTGAGGACCCGGTTGTGCTCCTCGGGCATGCGCCGGTTGAACGAGCGCAGCCCGGCCTCGAGGTGGGCCACGGGCAGGTGCATCTTCACCGCGGAGACGGCTGCCGCAAGCGTGGAGTTCGTATCGCCGTAGACCAGTACCCAGTCGGGGCGGTGCTCCTCCAACACGGGGTCGAGGGCCGCGAGCAT
The DNA here is from genome assembly GCA_030538585.1 of Mobilicoccus sp. Lineage (GTDB taxonomy): Bacteria > Actinomycetota > Actinomycetes > Actinomycetales > Dermatophilaceae > Mobilicoccus. The sequence goes on along the minus strand of JAUNTP010000175.1, from coordinate 6,187 downwards.
CGTGCCGGTCTGCACGCCGTGACTGCCCGACCCGACACCGAGGTGGACGTCGGGGTCGGGGATGCCGAGGTCGGCGAAGAACACGTCGGACATGACGGCGTCGTAGTGCTGCCCGGTGTGGACGATAACGTGGTCGACCCCCGCGCCCGTCAGTGCTGTGGCGACCGGGCCGAGCTTGACGAATTGCGGGCGAGCACCGACGACACTCAGGACCTTCATCCGGGAGACCTTTCCACGTGCGGGAGGGGGGCGGCGGTAGGCTGGCCGTCAGCGACGGCGAACGCCGATGTCGCCCATTCTGCCCCGTGCGGGCAGTGCGGCCGCGCACGACCCGGAGCCGTGTCGAGGGCGGGACGTGGCGGGCGCCGGGCGCTCGTGCGCACGACAGGGGCCCGCGACCGCGCGGAGCCGCGACGGAAAGCTGCCTGGAAGGGGCCTGCTCGACATGACCGACTTCATCCCTCCTGCCAAACCCCTCATCGGCGACGAGGAACGCGAAGCCGTCGACCGTGTGCTGCGCAGCGGCATGATCGCGCAGGGTCCGGAGGTCAAGGCGTTCGAGGAGGAGTTCGCGACGCACTTCGGCCTGGGCCGCGAGTGCGTTGCCGTCAACTCTGGCACCTCAGGGCAGCACCTCGGGCTGCTCGCTGCGGGAGTGGGCGCGGGCGATGAGGTCATCGTGCCGTCGTTCACGTTCGCGGCGACCGCCAACTCCGTGGCGCTCACCGGCGCCCGCCCGGTGTTCGCCGACATCGAGGAGGACTCGTTCTGCCTCGACGCCGAGAGTGTGCGCTCGGCCATCACCGAGCGCACGGTGGGCATCATGCCGGTGCACCTCTACGGTCACCCCGCGAACATGACGGCGCTGCAGGCGCTCGCCGACGAGCACGGACTCAAGATCTTCGAGGACGCGGCCCAGGCGCACGGCGCCTCCCTTGACGGCACTCCGGTCGGGGCGTTCGGCACGTTCGCGATGTTCAGCCTGTACCCCACCAAGAACATGACCTCGGGCGAGGGCGGCATGGTCTCGTGCGCGAACGGCGAGATCGCGCGCGGCATCCGCCTCTACCGCAACCAGGGCATGGAGAAGCAGTACCACAACGAGGTCGTCGGCCTGAACAACCGCATGACCGACATCCACGCCGCCATCGGCCGCGTGCAGCTCACCAAGGTCGGCGCCTGGACGCGGACGCGTCAGGAGAACGCAGCGTTCCTCTCCAGCCACCTCGAGGGAGTCACCCCGCCGCCGGTCGCCGAGGGCGCCGTGCACGTGTACCACCAGTACACGATCCGCGTGCCCGAGGGCCGCGACGAGTTCGCCGCCGCGCTCAAGAGCGAGTACAACATCGGCTCGGGCATGTTCTACCCGGTGCCCAACCACGAGCTGGCTCCGTTCGCCGACCTCGACCACGCCGACCTGCCCGTCACGGCCCGCGCGGCGCGCGAGTGCCTGTCGCTGCCGGTCCACCCGAGCGTCGACCAGGCCGGTCTCGAGCGCATCGTCACCGCCGTGAACGCGCTCGCGAAGGCAGGTGCGTGATGGCAAACCTGCGCGCAGGCCTCATCGGCCTCGGCATGATGGGCCGCCACCACGGCCGCGTCCTCGCCGGACTGGAGGGTGTCGACCTCGTCGCCGTCGCCGACGTGTCCGGCCAGGACCCGCACGGCGTCGCCAAGGGCCGCCCGCTGCTGTCCTCCATCGAAGAACTCATCGCGCAGAAGATCGACTACTGCATGGTCGCGGTGCCCACGGCCTACCACGTCGACGTGGCGCTGGCCCTCGCCGAGGCGGGCGTGCACGCGATGATCGAGAAGCCGCTCGCCTACGACACCCCGGGCGCGGAGCGCATCGCCGCCGCGTTTGCCGACAAGGAGCTCGTCGGCGCGGTCGGCCACATCGAGCGGTACAACCCGGCGCTGCAGCAGGCGCGGGCCCGCATCGAGAACGGCGACCTCGGCGACGTGTACCAGATCATCACCCGCCGCCAGGGCCCGTTCCCGGCGCGCATCGCCGACGTCGGGGTCGTCAAGGACCTTGCCACCCACGACATCGACCTCACGAGCTGGGTGCGTCAGCAGCCGTTCACCTCGGTCGCCGGTCGCACCGCGTTCCGCAGCGGTCGGGAGTTCGAGGACATGGTCAGCGTCACGGGTCTGCTCGCCGACGGCACGATCACGAGCCACCTCGTCAACTGGCTCTCGCCGTTCAAGGAGCGGGTCACGGTCATCACGGGAGCCAAGGGAGCGTTCGTCGCCGACACCCTCACCGCCGACCTCACGTTCCACGCCAACGGCAGCGTCAAGACCGAATGGGAGGACATCGCGAACTTCCGCGGCGTCTCCGAGGGTGACGTCGTGCGCTACGCGATCGCCAAGCGCGAGCCGCTGCTGGTGGAGCACGAGAACTTCCGCGACGCCGTCCTCGGCAAGGAGGCGGACATCGTCACGCTGCAGCAGGGGCTCGCCACCGTGCGGGTCGCCGAGGCGGTCATCGAGTCGGCGCGCACCGGAAAGACCGTCGACCTCACCTGACGATGCTGCGACCCACCGGGTCGTGACCGTTTCGAGATTTTCTGCGAGCCCCTGACCTGCGGTGATGCCCGTCGGTGGGGGCTCGCAGGCGTGTGAGTCGCCATGGTTGCGGTCAAGACGGCGAGTGGGAGGTCGATGGGGAGGGCGTGACTCGTGCTGCCCCTTCCCTCGTCCGTCTCGCCGCCGTGCCTCTCATGGGCCTCGCCCTGATCGCCGCTGATGCGGTGACCGCGCACGCGAGTGAGCCTCCCGTCCCCGTGCCCTCGGACGGCAAGATCGTCCTCGACGGTCGCGGCTTCGGCCACGGCCGGGGCATGAGCCAGTGGGGTGCCTACGGTGCCGCCGATGCGGGGCTGGGGTGGCAGCAGATCGTCGGGTTCTACTACCCGGGCGCCACCCAGGCGCGGCAGGCGAACACCGAGATGCGCGTGTGGATCTCCCGCGACAACGACGGCGCCACACAGGTCCCCCCGCAGAGCAACCTGCGCGCGACGGTCGGGCGCACCGTCTACCGGCTCCCGGCGGGCGCGAACTACACCTCCTGGCGGGCGACGCAGAGCGGCTCGGTGGTCGTCCTGCAGTACCGCGACGCCCGCGGCACGTGGCGCAACCATGCGACGCAGCGCAGCAACCACGTCGTCTTCACCGCGGGCGACACGGTGCGCGTGACGATGCCGGGCGGTCGTCACGAGGACTTCCCTGGCGCCGTCATCGCCCAGTCGCAGAACGGTCGCGTCATCACCATCGTGCGCACGACGATGGAGCGCTACCTGCAAGGCGTCGTCCCGCACGAGATGCCGACGTCCTGGCACCCGCAGGCGCTGGCGGCGCAGTCGGTGGCGGCCCGCACGTACGCCTCCTCCTACCGGGACCGTCAGCGGGCCCGCCGCGTCGTCTGGGACATCTGCGACACGGTGACGTGCCAGGTGTACCGGCCGGCCTCGAGCGTGGCCGCGAACGGGTCGGGCCGGGTCGTGCACGACAACGCCCGCGCCAACCAGGCCATCTCGGCCACCTCGGGCACGGTGTTGCGCACCCCGAACGGCAACTACGTGCACGCGGAGTTCTCGGCGAGCAACGGCGGGTACACCGTCAACGGGGGAGCGTTCTCCCAGGTGGCCAAGGCCGACCCGTACGACGCGCGGATGCGCAACCCCAACACGTCCTGGAGCCGTGAGGTCACGGCGTCCTCGCTGGCGAGCCGCTACGGCCTCGGCACCCTGCGCTCGATCCAGGTGCTGGGTCGTGACGGGAACGGTGCCGACGGTGGCCGCGTGAGCCGTCTGCGTCTCAACGGGACGACGAAGTCCGTCGACATCACGGGCATGCAGGCCCGCCAGGTCATGGGCTTGCGTTCGGACTGGTTCACGATTCGCGGCAGCGGCGCGACCCGCCCCGGCGGCGGCACCACGACCACCACAGCCCCGACCCCGGCCCCGGCGCCCACGGGCGCTGCGGCGTCGCCGGGCGTCGGCGGGGTCGGGCCGTCGACGACGTGGATCGCGGAGTGGACCGGCGACCGGATCCACGACCGGTTGAGCATCGTCGACGGCCGCCTGCTCATCGAGCGAGGCCTCGGCGGCGGCCGGTATGCGGCGCCCGCCCCCGTGCCGGGGGCGCCGGAGGGTCTGCGGACCATCGTCGGGGTCGGTGACGTCGACTACGACCGCCGCGCCGACGTCGTCGTGGTCAACAACCAGAACCGCCTGGTGGTGCTGCGCGGCAACGGTCAGGCGCGCGTGCAGCAGGTCATCACCCTCGGCGGCGGCTGGGGCGCGTTCCGCACCCTGCACCTCGCCGACGTGACCGGCGACCGTCGCGTCGACATCGTCGGCACCTACCCCGACGGGCGTCGGATGCTGTACGTCGGCACCGCGCAGGGCACCTTCCGCGGGATGGGCGCCTACACCCGCTGAGACCTGCCGCGCTGAACCGTTCTGCGTCAGGAGTGACGGGCGCGCAGGGCCAACGGGAGGGTCAGCGCACAGGCCCCGGCTGCGACGAGGAAGGCCCATCCGAATCCGGCGCCTGCGGCGATGGCGCCGACGAGGACCGAGCCGAGCGCGGTGCCCGCGTCGAACCCGATGTTCCAGACGGCGCTGGCCGTGCTGATGCGGCGCGGCCCGGCAGCATCGAGGGTGAGCACGTAGGTGAGGTTCTGCAGCGCCCCGTAGGCGACGCCGAGCAGGGTCGCGAGGATCACCCACAGCGCGATCCAGCCGGGGCCGTCGATCAGTGACCACGTGGGGATGCCCAGGGTGAGCGCGAACCCGACGAGGCAGAGGACGGTGAGCACGCTCGCCGGCCACACGTACCGCCCCGGGCCCAGTCGGTCGGCGAGACCCCCGACGAGCCAGCGCGAGACGGCCGCCGCCAGGCCCATGCCCACCAGGGCGGCGGTCGCGCTGAACGGGTCGGCGACGAGTTGGGGCGCGAACGTGATGAGCGCACCGCCCGCGAGCGTCACCGCCAACAGGAGGACAGCCGAGGGCAGGAGCGCGCGTACCAACGAGGGGCCGGCGGCGGCCTCCCCGCTGACGGGGCCGACGTCCACGACGTGCTCCGATGTCGTCGCGCGCTCGTCGGGCAGGTGGCGAGCCAGACGGAGCGCGACCGGGACCGCCAGCACCGGCAGGGCACCGATCGCGAAGACGATCGGCCAACCGACGTGCTCGGCGATGATCGGCCCGAAGGGGAGAAACGTGAGGTTGGGCAGGGCCACCGCCAACCCGTAGGTGCCGATGGCGGCGCCGCGGCGGGAAGGGTCGACGAGGTGGGCGGCGGCCGCCGCGCCGGTGACCGTGAGTACGGCGAACCCCACCCCCCGGACGGCGGCCAGGACCAGCACCCAGGCGAGGGCGTCCGAGAACAGGTGGGCGAGGGAAGGCAGGCCCAACAGCACGACGCCGACGGCCATGACCGGGCCCCACCCGAAGCGGCGAAGCGCGGCGGGCACGCCCGACTGCGCGGCGACCGTGGCCGCGAGCATGACGCCGTTGACCAGGCCCGCGCCGGCGGGACCGGCGCCGCCCCGGACCACCCACAACGGCACGAGAGGCAGTAGTACGGCGTATCCGGCGAAACCGAAGAACGTGAGCCCGACCAGGGCAGGCATCCCCGGCGCTCGCCACACCGACGCGCGGGGCGAGCTCGGGGCGGGGGTGGGGCCGGACACGCGGGCGAATCCTCCTGGCAGTCATCGGCGGGCGGCCGCCAGGCTCAACAGGCGCGGCGCAGGCGGCAGTCCGCGAAAGTCTGGCAGACGCCCAAAAACGCCGAGACCGTCGGTTCGAACCGACGGTCTCGGCGCCCTGGGAACTTCGTCAGGTGGCGATCACACGGTGGGGTCGACCGTGGCGACGATGTCGACGGTGAAGTCGGCGTCGGTGCGCTCGCGGACCTGCTCCTCGGTGACCTCGGGCGCCAGCTCGCGCAGCACGAGGCCGTTCTCGGTGACGTCGAAGACGCACAGGTCGGTGATGATGCGCTGCACCACACCCAGGCCCGTGATAGGCAGGCTGCACTCCTTGAGGATCTTCGCCCCGCCCTTCTTGTCGTTGTGGTCCATGAGGACGATGACCTTCTTCGCGCCGTGCACGAGGTCCATCGCGCCGCCCATGCCCTTGACCATCTTGCCGGGCACCATCCAGTTGGC
>JAUNTP010000174.1 GCA_030538585.1 Mobilicoccus sp. | reverse complement strand
CGACTCTCCCGACTACGCGCCGGGCCGCCCGCGGCCCCCCATGGCTCGAGACCATGGTGCGCTGACCCGAGAGTCTCACCGATGGTCTCGAGACACTCGCTGCGCTCGCTCCTCGACCAACGGAGGCGGGGCGGCAATCGCAGTAACAGTGGGCGATGGTCTTGAGACGCTTCGCTCCTCAATCCGGGAAGGACGAGCGCAGCGACGTCTCGGCGCCACCCGTTCCACAGGCCCAGTCACAGCCGAGGGTCTTGTCCACACGTCCTGCCGGATCGCCAGCGGAGGTGCGCGCGCAGTCCCTACTCTCGACGCGGCGGGATGGCCCCGGCACACTGAAGGCGTGGAGAGGAGGGCCGACGCGATGATCGAGACGTTGCCGCGAACGATCAGCCTGGCCGAGTGGGACGAGGTCGTCAGTCACCAGGAGGGCGTGTTCGAGCTGGTCGCCGGCATCCCGACGATGAGTCCTGGCGAGACAGGGTGGAACATCGACGTGGCGTTCGAGCTGGCGGCGCGCATTCGTTCGGCGGCCGGCGCTGGCGTGCGAGCACTGCCGAACTACGGCGTGCGCACGATCGACGGGACCGTGCGTCAGCCGGATCTCGTGGTGCTGGGGCGTGAGGTCGACATCAGCGCTGCCCGTGTCGATGCGGAGGTGGTCGATCTCGTCGTGGAGGTCGTCTCGCCCGATTCCATCGAACGCGACTGGATCACCAAGCGGCACGAGTACGCCGCTGCCGGCATCCCCCTGTATCTCGTCATCGACGATGCCGCGACCACCCCCACCCTCACTCTGTTCACCCTCGATGACGCGACGGGCACCTACTCCGCGCCGGCGGGCGGCAGCTCGGTAGAACTCGTCCTCAGCGGTGAGGCCATCACGATCACGTCCGAGGCCCTGCGCCGCCGACGCTGAGTCGTGGCCGTCGTCACGGCATCTCGATGCCCAGGGCCCACTGGCCGAGGGTGACCGTGGCGACGGTGATGAGGACGACGGCGACGACGTTGAGGGCGAGGCCGCCCTTGACCATCTCCTGGATCTTCACCGCACCCGTCGAGAACACGATGGCGTTCGGTGGGGTGCCGACCGGCAACATGAACGCGCATGAAGCCGCGAGCGCGGCGGGCACCATGAGCAGCATGGGGTCGACCTGAATGGTCATGGCGACCCCGGCGAGGATCGGGATGAACGCCGCCGTCGTCGCGGTGTTCGACGTCACCTCGGTGAGCATGTTGATGATGAGGGTGATGCCGCCCACGAGCAGGATGACGTTGAGCGTGCCGAGCACCTCGAGGTTGCTGCCGAACCACTGGTCGAGTCCGGTGTCGGCGATCGCCGCCGCGAGCGCCAGGCCGCCGCCGAAGAGCAGCAGCACGCCCCACGGCAGGCCCTTTTCGGCGTCCTTCCATTCGAGCACCGCCCGACCGTTACCGGCGGGCAGAAGGAACAGCGAGATGGCTGCGGTGATGGCGATGGCGGCGTCTTCGAGGTCACCGATCCACGGGATCGCGGCCTCGACCGCGCCGATGTTAGCGAGCAGGCTCGGCACGACCCACAGGAACGCGGCGCTCGCGAAGACGACCATCGTCGTCTTCTCCCCCTGGGACAGCGGGCCGAGCTCATCGATCTCGGACTGGATCATCTCGTCGCCGCCGGGGATCTCCGCCAGGTCGAAGCGGAACAGCACGTAGGTGATGAGCAGCCACGAGGTGGCGATGAAGATGACGACGACCGGGAGCCCGAGGAGCAGCCAGTCGAAGAAGCGCAGGGTGACGTCGAAGTGGTCGGCGAGGTAGGCGGCGATGAACGCGTTGGGCACGCTGCCGAACAGGGTGCCGAGTCCGCCGATCGACGCCGACCAGCCCACGGCGAGGAACAGGGCGACACCGAAGCGGCGCACGTTCTTGTCGTCGACGACCTCACTGATGGGGGTGCCGGACTCGACGCGTTCCATGTCCTTGGCGATGGACTCCTCGGTGGCGCCCTCGCGCTGCGTCATGACCCGCTCGGCGACGAGGGCGAGGATGCTGATGGCGATGGGCAGCATCATCAGCGTCGTGGCGACGTTGTTGACCCACATCGAGAGCCCAGCCGTGGCGATCATCATGCCGAGCACGATGCGACGTGGCGCGGTACCGACGGCTTTGAGGGTGTAGAGCGCGACGCGCCGGTGCAGGTTCCATTTCTGCATGGCGATGGCGATGACGAACCCACCGAGGAACAGGTAGACGATGGGTTGCGCGAACGGCGCCGTCGCCTCACCGATGGGGATGTCGGTGAGCGCGGGGATGAGGACGATCGGGGTGAGGGAGGTGATCGGCAGCGGCAGGGCCTCGGTCATCCACCACACGGCCATGAGCACGGCGATCGCCCCCACGGCGCGGGCGTCCTCGGACACCTCGGCCATCCCGAGCAGCCAGTAGGCGAGCACGGACAATCCCACGCCGAGCGCGCGCACCGCCCACTTGCGGGCGCTCATGGCCGTGGTGTCGGCCTCTTCGGGCACGTCCGACTGGTCCTGGTCCTTCGTCGACGCGTCTGACATATCCGGATTGTTCCCCAGTGCGAGCCTGAAAAGAGGCTGAAAGCGCAACGAGTTCGCCGGACGGGCGCGCGTCTCAGCGTTCGGCGGCGTCCGTGAAGGCGGGCGGCTCGCGCAGGGCCGCCCAGGCGAGCAGCGGGGTGAGGGCCGCCATGAGGATCGCGAACCAGGTCACGCCTTCGCGCCAGGCGGCCACGGCGAGGATCGCTGCGCTGACCGACGCGATGACGTACAGCGCACGCTTGGTGGTCAGGGCCTCGATGAATCGCACGAGCGCCACTATGTCAGGCGGGGCCGGCGAGCGGCAGCCGCCACCGCAGCCGCAGGGCGAGGACGCGGATGCCGAAGACGAGGCCGATCACGGCGATCTCGACGGGCCCCACCGACAGGTCGGGGTTGAGGCCCAGCCAGGCCATGAGGGCGATGAGCGCGGCCCCGACCGCGGCGGGCACCGCGTACAGGCCGCTGTCGGGTTTGAGGATGACGGGCACCTCACGGGCGACGACGTCGCGCAGCAGGCCGCCGCCGCACGCCGTCGTCACCCCCATGAGCGTCGCCCCGACCGGGTTGAATCCGGCGGCCGCGGCGATGAGGGTGCCGCTGACACAGAAGAGCGCCAGGCCGCCGGCGTCGACGAGGAGGATGGAGCGCCGCAGCCGCCCCGGCCTGATCCACCCCAGCCGCACGACCACGACGGCGGCGAGGACGGCCAGCAGGTAGACGGGCCGGTCGAACGAGGCCGGGATCGGGGCGTTGATGATGACGTCGCGGACGATGCCACCACCCAGACCGGCGAGGCCACCGAGCACGATCGACCCGACGATGTCGAACGACCGGCTGGTGGCGAGCAGGCACCCGGAGAGCGCGAAGCAGAAGACGCCGATGAGGTCGACGACGAGCAGGAGGCTCACTCGCCGGGCACGGAGAGCACCAGCTTGCCCGGTGCGTGCCCCTCCTCGAGGGCGCGGTGGGTCTCGGCGACCTCGCTCAAGGGGTAGACCTGTGCGGGGCTCATGACGAGGCGACCTTCGGCGAGAGCGGCGGCGAGGGCGTCGAGGCGCTCGCGGTCGGGCGCGATCTTGGGGATCGACACCTCGATGCCGCGCTCCTTGGCCGGACCGAGGTCGGCCAGCGACGGCAACAGCACGAGGCGGCCCCCGTCGGCCAGGTGGTCCATCGACGGCTCGTAGGTGCCGAAGTAGACGCAGTCGATGATGACGGTCGGCCGCGGGGTCGCCTCGCGGAAGTCCTCGCTGGCGTAGTCGACGTGGGTGGCGCCGGTGGCCGTGATGCGCTCGGCGTGACGCGCGGACGCGGTGCCGTACACCGTCGCCCCGGTCGCGCGGGCCAGTTGCACGGCCATGTGACCGACGCCGCCACCGGCGCCGTGCACGAGCACGATGTCGTCTTCGGTGACACCAGCGAGTTCGTGCACGGCCATCCACGCGGTGAGTCCGACCAACGCCAGCCCGCCGAGCGAGACGTCGTCGACGCCGTCGGGGGCGTGGGCGACAGCGTCCGCGGGCAGCGCGACCACCTCGGCGTAGCAGTGGCCCATGGAGGAGTGGGGGGCCATGCCGAAGACGCGGTCGCCGACGCCGAAACCCTCGACCCCGGCGCCGACCTGCTCGATGACCCCGCAGCACTCGCGGCCGAGGATGAGCGGAAAATCCTCGTCCCGGAGCTGGGCCGCCATCCCGGAGGAGCCGTCGCGGATCTTGTAGTCGAGCGGGTTGACGCCGGCGGCGCTCACCCGGATGAGGACCTCGCCCTCACCGGCCGTCGGCTCGGCGACGTCGTCGCGGATCTCGAACTGGTCTGGGCCGCCGAAGCGGTGGATCACGGCTGCACGCATGCGGTGATTCTCGCCTGCCAGGCGTCGCGGGCCAACCGCCCGGGGTGAAGGACTTCGCCCGCGGAGCGAGCGTGCTGCCGGCGACACCTCGGACCTCTCCGGTCGGCCTGGGGCCGTGAGCGATAACGCTCCTGTTCAGCGGCGGTGACCAAGCGCTTAGTCTCGAAGGTTGAGACGATTGATTGTGACGGCCGTCTCATGGCGTGGGGCGAAGTCGTCCAGTTCGTGGGCCCTGGGTGGCGCTGGAGGGCCGAGTGTGGGCTGCGGCCATCCGCGCAGGTCGTCGTGGGTGCTCGTGGACGCCGGGATTCACCTCCGGCCCACACCTCTGATCTGCGGATCGTCCCTGCTCAGCGTGCTGATGCCCGACAGTTCGTGCGGTCAGGGATCTCTCATCGGCCCCGCTCGGGCCGATGAGACCCGTGTCGGGAAACACAGCCTGTGACCCCGAGCGGGCATCGAAAGGTAGATGCATCATGGCCTACACGGGGCACGTTCGCGGATCACCGTCTGCGCCGTGTCCCGACCGGCGGACGTCGTGGTCCGCCGGGCACAACTGGAGGAGCTGACGATGACCACCTACGACCCCATCGCGCAGGTTGCCGACCTCGACCCGGAGCGTCACGCCGGGTACCAGGGGCCCTACAACCCGTGGCTCGAATACCTGCACCACACGACCACCGCCACGATGAAGACCATCGCCATGTGGGCGAGCCTGCAGCGTGACGCCGCCTACGTGGGCCGGTACCTGGGACGCATCTACGGTCAGCCCCTCGCCGTGCAGCACATGAGCTCGTACGTGGAGCGTCTCGCCGACGCCAACGTCACGCTCATGGATCAGCTCACGGCCGAGTACGCCAAGCCCGACTTCGGTCTGTCAACGACGCGGATCGACGGCGTCGACGTGCGCGTCACCGAGCGGATCGCGTGGGAGAAGCCGTTCTGCAAGCTCATCCACTTCGAGCGTGACGTCGACCGGGACGACCCCATCGTGCTGCTCATCGCGCCGCAGTCGGGGCACTACGCGACGCTGCTGCGGCCCACGGTCGAGCGACTGCTGCCCGAGGCCGAGGTCTACATCACCGACTGGATCAACGCCCGTGAGGTGCCGGTGGAGGACGGGCACTTCGACCTCGACACCTACTCCGACTACCTGCGCGAGATCCTCACCGAGCTCGGTCCGAGCGCGAACGTCATCGCCATCTGTCAGTCGACGGTGCCGGCGGTGATGGCGATCTCGCGGATGGCCGAGGACGACCCCGCCTCGCAGCCGGCGACGCTCACCCTCATGGCGGGCCCCCTGGACCCGGGCGCGGCGCCCACCGAGGTCACCAAGCTCGCCGACCAGATGCACCTGCCCAGCTACCTGCACACGTTCATCGCGCAGGCGCCGAGCGGGCGCAAGGTGTACCCGGGCTACGTGCAGCTCATGGCGTTCATCGCGATGAACCCCAGCAATCACTTCTCGAGCCACCGCGACCTGTACCGGTATCACGTGGCCGACAACACCAACCCGGAGATCGAGCGGATCGAACGGTTCTACCGCGAGTACTTCGCCGTGGCCGACCTCACGGCCGAGTTCTACGCCGACACCGTGCAGCGGGTGTTCATCGCCAAGGAGCTGGCGGACGACTCGATGGTCTACGCCGGATCGCCGGTGCGCCCCGAGGCCATCACGTGCCCGATCATCGGGGTCGAGGGCTCCAACGACGACATCTCGGCGCCGGGCCAGACCCGCGACTTCCTCGCCAAGTTCACCGGCAGCGACGACGTGACGTTCTACGAGCAGGTCGGCGCCGGCCACTACGGCGTGTTCGCGGGCGGCAACTGGCGTGAGGAGATCGCGCCCCGGGTCATCGGCAAGATCCACGAGACGGCCGCAGCCGCGGGTCGCAGCTACGACCTGCCCCAGCACGGCACCAAGCCGCTCGAGCCCTACACCGACTGACCAGCCCCGCCCCACGCCACCCGCCGACGCCGCGTCGGCGGGTGGCGTCATGCATCCCAGATGAGCTGTTGGTGGCTTGTCTTGAACGCTCGTCCGCGTAGCGTATGAGGTGTCGCCGGCTGGGGGGCCGGACGACCGCGAGTCGGGGGACTCGCGTCTTCTTGAGGGGGGAACCATCATGCCTGTACGCCGTCGTGCCCTGGCGACCATGCTCGCGCTCACCGGCCTCGTCGGGGGCCTCACCATCGTCCCGGCCGGCACCGCCGCCGCCACGAACCCGGAACGCTGAAAGGCAACCGCAGCGCCGAGTGCGTCCTGGACTGGCGGGCTGCGGGCCTGCACGACCAGGACAAGACGCTCGGCGACCGTGCCGACTGGGTCGCGCCGAATCTGCCGGAGGTCGACGAGGCCCTCGAAGCCTACTTGCGCGAGAACTGGGACCGGCTCTTCCAGAACATGCAGGGCGACCCGGTCGACCCCAGCAACGGCGGGTTCCTCAGGGAGGTCTCGCCCCTGTTCGGCGACCCGGGTCGGGTCGAGGTGCAGCACTACCTCACCGGCGGTGACACCATCAACTGGCGCGTCTTCATCGGCACCGACCACGCCATCGACGGCGCGCGACTCACGATCGCCCTGCCCGACGTGGGCGGCGACTACCGGGTCACCGACGCGACGCCGTGGGGTCTGAACTACGCGAAGAGCACCGGCGCGCCCTACACGATCGCGCACACGCCGCAGCAGCTCGGCGCGACCGAGGTGCTGATCGGCGACATGCCGGCCGGTTCCACCACGACCGTCACGTTCTCGGCCCGCATCGATGGCTCCCGCCACGCCGTGACCGACACGTTCATGGCCAAGGCATTCATCACCGGCTCCTACCAGCAGGGCGACGGCTGCGCCGCCGCGCCCGAACCGACGCCCACGCCCGA
>JAUNTP010000173.1 GCA_030538585.1 Mobilicoccus sp. | reverse complement strand
AGCGTGCCCACCGACAACCGCCACGCCTCACGCCAATCACTCACCGGTCGCTCGTCTCGCCGCGACGAACTCTCGCACCGATGGCTGTGTCGATACATCGAACACGCGACCAGCGAGGACGAACAGCACCTCGTCCGCCAGATCCGCGACGGCCGCGTTGAGGCGCCCCATCTCGTCGCGGAAGAAGCGCCCACCGGGCGAGGCCGGCACCACCCCCAGCCCCACCTCGTTGCTCACGACGACGACATCACTCGTGCGCTCCCGCAGCGCTGCCAGCAACTCGGCCGAGGCAGCCTCGATCACACTGCGAGCACGCGCCCGGTCCTCCCACGCCTCGGCGTCGTCGACGACCCGCGTGAGCCACGTCCCCAGGCAGTCGACGAGAAGAGCAGGCCCAGGGCGGGTCACCTCGCCCGCGACATCGCCGGTCTCGATCGTGGTCCACGTCAGCGGCCGACGCTCCTGGTGCAGCCGCACCCGCTCGCTCCACTCGGGATCACGCGCGGGGTCGGGGCTCGGGCCAGGCGCGACGTAGCGCGCGGGCCGGTCGGCCAGCAGGGCCTCTGCCAAGGCACTCTTGCCGCTGCGGACACCGCCGACGACAAAGGTCAACACGAGATCTCCTGGGCAGGTCGAGGGCGAAGCACGCGCGGGCACGGCGCGCGAGGTCGGGTCAGGATCGAATCTACCGACCTGGCACACTGCCTTGCGTGACAGGGACGACACGCGCCGCCGGCCTCGCCCTCGGGTACCTCGCCGACGTGCTCCTCGGCGACCCACGTCGAGGCCATCCCGTCGCCGCCTTCGGCACCCTCGCCACCGGGCTGCACAAGCGTCTGCACCGCGACTCACGCATCGCCGGCGTCGCCTACGTGACGGCGCTCGTTGGTGGTGTCACCATCCTCGGGGTCGTCGTCGACCGAGCGACCCGCCCGCACCCCCTCGCCCACACGGTCACCACCGCCGTCGCCACGTGGGCCGTCCTCGGGGGGACGAGCCTCGCCCGTGAAGGCGACACGATGACGCAGCTGCTCGACGATGCCGCGCGCGACGGCGACCTCATCCCAGCCCGAGCACGCCTGTCGCATCTGTGCAGCCGCGACGCCACCGACCTCGACGCCGCCGAGCTGGCCCGCGCCGCGGTGGAATCCCTGGCCGAGAACACCTCCGACGCCGTCACCGCGCCCCTGCTCTGGGGGGCCCTCGCCGGAGTCCTCGGGCTGCTGGGGTACCGCGCCGCCAACACCCTCGACGCGATGGTCGGCTACCGCACCCCCGAGCTGGAGCGCTTCGGGTGGGCCGCCGCCCGATTCGACGACCTCCTCAACCTTGCCCCCGCCCGCCTCACCGCCCTCATCACGGTGTCCGCGGCGCCCCTGGTCGGAGGACGCAGCAGCGACGCCTGGCGCGCCTGGCGACGCGACGCCCCCGCCCACCCGAGCCCCAACGCCGGCCCCGTCGAGGCCAGCGCCGCCGGTGCGCTCGGCGTGCGGCTCGGCGGATCGAACAGCTACGCCGGGGCTGTCGAAGACCGCGGCACCCTCGGTGACGGACCCGCGCCGGGCGTCGCCGACCTGCCGCGCGCCGTGCGCCTCACCCGCGTCGTCGGCCTCGGGGCGCTCGGCGTCAGCGTCCTGGCCGCCCTCGCCATCGGAGCACGGCGATGAGCCGCGGACTTCTCCTCGCCGGCACGACCTCCGACGCCGGCAAGAGCCTGCTCACCGCCGGATGGTGCCGCAGCCTCGCCCGCCGCGGCGTGTCCGTGGCGCCGTTCAAGAGCCAGAACATGTCGAACAACTCGATGGTCTGCCACGACGGCGCCGAGATCGGCCGCGCCCAATGGGTGCAGGCCATCGCCGCCCGCGTCGTGCCCGAGGCCGCGATGAACCCGGTTCTCCTCAAACCCGGCTCGGACCGGCGCAGCCACGTTGTTCTCCTCGGGCAGCCGCACGGGGAGCTCGGTACGGGCGAGTGGGCCACCGGGCGACGCGAGCTGGCCCGCGCGGCGTTCGCGGCGTTCGAGGATCTCTCCAGCCGCTACGACGTCGTCATCGCCGAAGGAGCGGGCAGCGCCGCGGAGGTCAACCTCCGCGACGGCGACTACACCAACATGGGCCTGGCCCGCGCCATGGACCTGCCCGTCGTCGTCGTCGGCGACATCGACCGCGGTGGCGTCCTGGCCTCCATGTACGGCACCTGGGCACTGCTCGACGACGCCGACCGGGCGCACCTGCGCGGCTGGATCGTCAACAAGTTCCGCGGCGACGTCGAGCTACTCCGGCCCGGGCTGTCGATCGTCGAGGAACGCACGGGGCTGCCCGTGCACGGCGTCGTTCCGTGGCTGGAGGGGGCGTGGCTCGACGGCGAGGACGCCTTGTCTCTCGGCGGCTGGTCACGCTCGGTCGACACACACGCACCCGAGGCCGGGACTCTGACGGTGGCCGTCGTCGGCTTCCCGCGGTTGTCGAACGCGACCGACGTCGACGCCCTCGCCGCCGAACCTGGCGTGGACGTCACGGTCACCGCCGACCCGGCTGTCGTCGCCGCGGCTGACCTTGCCGTCCTGCCGGGCAGCCGCGCGACGCTGAACGATCTGAGCTGGTTGCGCAGCCAAGGTCTCGCCGACGCCGTGACGGCGCGGGCGGAGCGAGGCGCCCCCGTGCTGGGGATCTGCGGTGGCTACCAGATGCTGGCGCAGGCGATCCACGACCCGGAGGGCGTCGAGGCGGGGGAGTCGCGGGTCGCACCCGGGCTGGGACTGTTGCCGACTCGCGTCGACTTCGCCGCGCGCAAAGAGCTGGGGACACCGGTCGGGCAGTGGCGGGGGCACGAGGTGCGCGCGTACGAGATCCACCACGGCACGGCTCGCCTCATCGACCACGAGGCGAGGCCGGAGCCGTTCCTCGACGGCTGGCGACGCGGTGCGACGTACGGCACGACGTGGCACGGCGCGTTCGAGAACGACGCGTTCCGTCGGGCGTTCCTCGCCGAGGTCGCGGCGGCCTCGGGCAGCGCCTTTCGGCCGTCCACGACCGCGCCCGGGTTTGCTGCGCGGCGCGAGGCGATGATCGAGCGCCTCGCCGACGCGATGGATGAACACCTCGACGGCGCCGCCCTCGACAAGCTCATCGGCCTCTGAGACTCGAGCGGTCAGGCTCGGCGGTGGTCTCGAGACGCTCGCTTCGCTCGCTCCTCGACCAACGATGGGGGAGGCGACAGGACGCAGGGTCTCGAGACGCTTCGCTCCTCGACCAGCGAAGGGGCTCAGACGGCGAAGTCCGCCTCGTCCAGGGCGGCGAGGGCGGCGTCGGTGCCTTGGAGGTGGACGTCGGCGACCTGGCCGCGACCGAACGCGAAGAGGGCGATCTCCGAGGGCTTTCCCTCGATGACGACGGTGCCCTGTTTGGTCGGGCCCTTGACCGAGTGGCGGCCGTGCTGCTCGGAGTGCAGGACGACGCCGACGGGGGAGCGGCGGAACAACAGTTGCCCGGCTTGGGTGAGCCGCGTCCAGATGGCCTTCTCGACGTCGGTGCCGACGGTGCGACGGTCCGTCGCGTCGTCCCCGGCACGCAGCACGTCCTCGTGGTGGACGTAGAACTCCAGCAGGTTGATGGCGTCGTCGACGGCGGGCACCCGGGTCGGGTTCCATCCGGGCGGCCCCTCACGCACCATGTCGACCAGCGCCGGCCACTCGTTCGCGGCGTAGGTGTCCTGCACCCGCTGCGTGTGGTCGGCGAGCACGGGCATGACGACACCGGGGAGGGCGTCGGGGCGCCGCTCACGCACCACGAGATGCGCGGCGAGGTCGCGGGTCGTCCACGTCCCGCACAACGTCGGGTGGTCGGGGCCGACCTCGGTCAAGGTGGCGCAGAGCGCCTCACGTTCGAGCTGGGCGAGTCCGGTCATACCCCGCATCCTGTCAGGCTCGGGCCATCGACGCGCCGGGAGCGCCCCTCTGCCGCCGAGACCGTCGGTTTGAACCGACGGTTTCGGCGGGGGGCGGCTGCGTTCTGCGGGGCAGATCAAGGGTCCAGCGCCGACACGGCAGAATGCGCACTGTGAGTGCCACACCGCTGCCGACCGACATCGCTGCCCGCCTCCGACGTACCGAGGCCGGGCTCGTCGCCGCCGTCATCCAACAGCACGACACCGGCGAGGTGCTCATGCTCGGCTGGATGGACGACGAAGCGCTGCACCGCACGCTCACCACCGGGCGGGTCACGTTCTGGTCCCGCAGCCGCGGCGAATACTGGCGCAAGGGCGACACCTCCGGACACCACCAGTACGTGCGCAGCGTCGCGGTCGACTGCGACGGCGACGCCCTCCTCGTCAGGGTCGATCAGGTGGGCGCGGCCTGCCACACCGGGGAGCACACGTGCTTCTTCACCCCGCTCGAGGTCACCACATCCCAGGAGCAGGCCCGATGACCGCCGACGACATGTACGACGGGGAGTACGGCACCACCTGGCCCTCCCTGCCGACGTTCCTCGACCTCGCCCGCGATCGGCGCGTCATCCCCGTGGTCCGTCGCCTGCTCGCCGACGGCGAGACGCCCGTCGGTCTCTACCGCAAGCTCGCGGGCGGTCGCGTCGGCACGTTTCTCCTCGAATCGGCCGAACACGGTGGGGTGTGGTCGCGCTACTCCATCATCGGCGTCGCGAGCAGCGCCACCCTGACCGAGAGCAACGGAGAGGCGACCTGGCTGGGCAGCCCACCCGCCGGACTGCCGACCGACGGTGACCCGCTCGTCGCCCTGCGCGACAGCATCGCGGCCCTCGCCACCGACCCGCTGCCCGGCCTTCCGCCCCTGACCGGGGGCCTCGTCGGCATGATCGCCTACGACGCGGTGCGCCGGTGGGAGCGCGTGCCGGACGAGAACCCCGACGACCTGCGCCTGCCCGAGCTCGCGATGATGCTCGCCACCGATCTCGCCGTCGTCGACCACGCCGACGCCTCGGTGCTGCTGATCGCCAACGCCGTCAACCACGACGACAGCCCCGAGCGCGCTGACGCCGCCCACGCCGACGCCGTCCGACGCCTGGACCGGATGACGGCCGACCTCGCTGCCCCCGCTCCGAGCACGGTCGCGACGATGCGGCGCCCCGCCCCCACCCCGACGAGCACCATGACGCCCGAGGCGTACCTGTCGATCGTCGAGGCCGGCAAAGAGGCCATCCGCGCCGGCGAGGTGTTCCAGGTCGTTCTCTCCCAACGGTTCTCCCTGCCGTGCCCGGCCGACGCCCTCGACGTCTACCGGGTGCTGCGCGCCTCCAACCCC
Organism: Mobilicoccus sp.; assembly: GCA_030538585.1. GTDB lineage: Bacteria > Actinomycetota > Actinomycetes > Actinomycetales > Dermatophilaceae > Mobilicoccus. The sequence goes on along the minus strand of JAUNTP010000173.1, from coordinate 2,013 downwards.
AGCCCGTACATGTACCTGCTGCGACTGCAGCGCCCCGACGGCACGCCGTTCGACGTCGTCGGCAGTAGCCCGGAAGCCCTGGTCAAGGTGACCGGCCGCCGCGTCATCACCCACCCCATCGCCGGCTCTCGCCCCCGCGGCGACACGCCGGGAGAGGACACCACCCTCGAGGCCGACCTGCGCGCGGACGAGAAGGAATGCGCCGAGCACGTCATGCTCGTCGACCTCTCCCGCAACGACCTGCAGCGGGTCTGCGAGGTCGGCAGCGTCGAGGTCGTCGAGTTCATGAACGTGCGCCGCTACAGCCACGTCATGCACCTGGAATCGACCGTCGTGGGTGACCTCGCGCAGGGCTGCACCGCCTACGACGCCCTCGCCGCTACGTTCCCGGCAGGGACGCTGTCGGGCGCCCCCAAGCCCCGCGCGCTCAGCCTCATCGACGAGTTCGAGGTCACCCGCCGCGGCGTCTATGGCGGCGTCGTCGGATACCTCGACGTTCACGGTGACCTCGACATGGCCATCGCCATCCGCACCGGCGTCATCGTCGACGGCACCGCCTACGTGCAGGCCGGTGCGGGCATCGTCGCCGACTCCAAGCCGCTCGCCGAGCACGCCGAGACCGAGCACAAGGCCGCCGCCGTCCTGCGCGCGGTGGCCGCTGCCGCGACGTTGGAGTCGCCGTGACGTGGACGCGCGGGCGGGTCGTGCTGCTCATCATGATCGGCGCCGCGGTGGCGCTCGTCGCGGCGCTGCTGCCGTGGGCCACCGTCACCGTCGTGGACGCTGCCGGGTCGACCCGAGAGACCCTGACCGGAACATCGCTCGTCCCGGCCGTCACCGCTGCGGGGCTCGCCGCCCTCGCCGGAGGTGGCGCGCTCACCCTGGCCGACGGGTGGGGCCGCCGGGTCATCGCGGTGGTCGTCCTGGCCTGTGGCGCGGCCGTCACCTTCACGCCGATCGACGTTCTTCTCGACCCTGCCACCGCCATCGACGGACAGGGCGTCACAACCTCCATCGGGATCCCGCCGTGGGTGGCCGCCGCCGCCGGCCTGGTCGTGTGCACCGGCGCTGCTCTCGCTCTCCTCCACGGTGAGCGGTGGCCCCGACGAGCACCCCGTCGTCGCGACGGCGCAGCGGCCCCCAGCGATTGGGACCGCCTCAGCGCCGGAGACGATCCCACCTAGGGAAGCCCTGATCTATACCGCCACGGGAGCTGGCGGAATAGATCAGTGCTTCCCTCGGGACTCGCGGGGCGCCCCGGGCGCCGAGACCGCCTCACGCCTGACACAATGTCGCCAGGACGGCCCCACCGTGCGACGCGCCGAAGCATGGAGCAACGGGGTCACCAGATCGCCGGTACACACGAGGAGTCATCGCCCATGGCAGAGTCACACGGTCACAGCGTCGCCGCCTGGACGGGGGTCGGTATCCTGCTGCTCGCCTCCGCGCTCATCTGTCTCGGCATCGTCTTCGGGATGATGCTGCTGTGGCTGCCGGGCGTCGTCCTCCTGTTCGTCGGTGCCGGCGCGTGGATCGGCCTGGAGAAGGCCGGCTACGGCGAGCACCCCGCCTCCGAGAGTCAGGGCACCGGCGCCGTCCAGTAACGGCCCTGGCCGTCGTCCGACGGTTCCCGGCTGACAGCCCGCACACACGAAACCCGCAAGCGATCTCGCTTGCGGGTTTCGTCGTGAACCGTGACGAGCGTCAGTTGTCGATGCCGAACCGCTCGTTGATCACGCGCTCCATGCACGCCTCCTGCTGAGCCTGCGTGGGCAGTTCCATGCACTCGCTGCCCGACTGGAACAGCATCGAGAAGATCGCGCCGAGGAAGATCGAGATGAGAAGGCCACCGATCGCGGACAACACACCGAGGACCAGGCCGGCGATGGCCATGCCGCGACCGCCGTGCGTGCCGCGGTTCGCGCGCCGCATGGCGATGATGCCGAGGATCAGAGCCACGATGCCGACCACGACGGCCAAGGGCGGGAGCGTGAAGACGAGGACGAGGGCGAT
>JAUNTP010000005.1 GCA_030538585.1 Mobilicoccus sp. | reverse complement strand
CGAGCAGCGGGTGTTCTGGCGGCGACTGTTCACCGCACCGGATGGCACCGTGCAGAACATCGACACCCGCAGGGGCCAGTTCACCGGGGCGCTACGTCGCGCGATCGTCTACCGGGACCGGATCTGCCGCACCCCCTGGTGCGGGGCGCCCATCAGCCAGATCGACCACGTCACCCGCTCCGCCGACGGCGGTGCCGAATCCTGGGACAACGGTCAAGGGTTGTGCCAGATGTGCAACCTCGCCAAAGAAGCCCCGGGATGGAGCGCTACCGCGGCGAGTACAGGCCCACCCGGTGACCGCGACCACGTCGTCACCACAAGAACACCCACCGGGCACCGATACGAGTCTCGCCCACCCCCTGCTGAGCTTGGACTGGCGCGGTGACGTGGGCGGTGGTCTCGAGACGTCGCTGCGCTCCTCCTCGACCAACGGGTGGTGGGCTTTCGCGGTGAGGTGGGCGGTGGTCTCGAGACGTCGCTGCGCTCCTCCTGGACCAACGGTGAAGGGGGCGACACGGTGCTGCCGCCGACTCCGGCGCAGGGGCGAGGGTGTAGCCTTCGAGACGTTTCGACGTCCTTTAACCACCGTCCTGTGAGGCGGGGAAGGAGGTCTGGCCGCCATGGCGCGACCCGACTCGACCACCACCCCATCGACGACCGAGAGGGGGGCCGGGTCGGTCGATCCGTCCAGCGCCTCCTCCGACACCCGCGCCGTCCTCGGCGCCGACGACATCTCCCGAGCCCTGCGCCGCATGGCGCACGAAGTGCTCGAAGGCAACAAAGGTGGCGACGACCTCGTCGTCCTCGGCATCCCCACCCGCGGCGTCGCCCTCGCCCGCCGCCTCGCCGACCTCATGAGCGAGGTCGAAGGGCGTCCCATCCCCGTCGGCACCCTTGACGTGACGTTCTACCGCGACGACCTGCGCCGCAACCCCACCCGCACCATGGAGCCCACGCAGATCCCCGCGAGCGGCATCGACGACAAGGTGGTCGTCCTCGCCGACGACGTCCTCTACTCCGGGCGCACCATCCGCGCCGCGCTCGACGCCATCGGCGACATCGGCCGACCCCGCGCTGTGCGCCTCGCCGTGCTCGTCGACCGCGGACACCGCGACCTGCCCATCCGCGCCGACCACGTCGGCAAGAACCTCCCCACCTCCTCCAAGGAACGCGTCCACGTGAGCCTCGTCGAACACGACGGCGTCGACCGCGTCGAGATCTCCGGAGGGACCCGCTGATGCGCATCCCCCACCTCCTCGGCCTCGACCACCTCGACCGCGCCCAGATCACGACCCTGCTCGACACGGCCGTCGAGATGGAGGCCGTCGGGCAGCGCGAAGTCAAGAAGATCCCGGCGCTGCGCGGCATCACCGTCGTCAACGCCTTCTTCGAGGACTCCACCCGCACGAAGATGAGCTTCGACCTCGCCGCCAAGCGCCTCTCGGCCGACACGATGGCGTTCTCCGGCAAGGGCTCCTCCACCTCCAAGGGAGAATCCTTGCGCGACACCGTGCTCACCATCGCCGCGATGGGCGTCGACGGGTTCGTCATCCGCCACCAAGGCTCCGGCGCCCCGCACCGGGCGATGGACTGGACCGGCCTGCCGGTGATCAACGCCGGGGACGGCATGCACGGCCACCCCACCCAGGCCCTGCTCGACGCGTTCGCCATGCGCAAGCGCCTCGGCGACCTGGAGGGCAAGCACGTCGCCATCGTCGGCGACCTGTTCCACAGCCGCGTCGTGCGCTCCAACCTCGAATGCCTCACCACCCTCGGCGCCAAGGTCACCCTCGTCGCGCCTCCCACCCTCATGCCGCAGGGCGTGCGCGACTGGCCGGTCACGCAGCGCACCGCCCACAATGTCGAGATCAGCACCGACCTCGACGCCGTCATCCCCGAGGTCGACTCCCTCATGATGCTGCGCGTCCAGCGCGAGCGTATGAGCGGCGGGTTCTTCCCCTCCGAGGCCGACTACACCGCCCGCTGGGGCCTGACCCGCGAGCGGCTGCGGCTGCTGCCCGAGCACGCCGTCATCTGCCACCCCGGCCCGATGAACCGCGGCCTGGAGATCGCCCCCGAGGCGGCCGACCACGCCCGCTCCCTCATCCTCGACCAGGTCAACGCAGGCGTGAGCATCCGCATGGCGGTGCTGTTCCACATCTTCTCCGGCGGCGACGACGCCGACTCGACCCAGCGCGACGGACAGTGAGGCCACACATGAGCGACATCCTCATCCAGGGAGCCGACCTGCTCGGCGAGGGCCGGGCAGACATCCTCGTGCGCGAGGGCCGCATCGCCGAGATCGGCACGGGGCTCAACGCCCCCGAGGGCGCGCGCACCATCGACGCCGACGGACTCGTGGCACTGCCGGGCTTCGTCGACCCCCACACCCACCTGCGCGAGCCGGGTCGCGAAGACACCGAAACCATCGCCACCGGTGCCCGGGCCGCCGCGGCGGGCGGCTACACCGCGGTCATGGCGATGGCCAACACCACGCCCGTCACCGACACGGGCGTCGCCGCCGAATGGGTGCACGACCGCGGGCAGCAGGCCCCGCACGTCGACGTCTTCCCCGTCGGAGCCGTCACCAAAGGCCTCGCCGGTGAAGAACTCGCCGAGCTCGGCCTCATGAACGCCAGCCGCGCCGGGGTGGCTATGTTCAGCGACGACGGCAAGTGCGTCCACGACCCGCTGCTCATGCGCCGGGCACTGGAGTACGTCACGGCGTTCGGTGGCGTCATCGCCCAGCACGCCCAGGACCCACGCCTCGCGCCGCACACCGCCTGCTGCCACGAGGGCCCCGTCTCGGGTCGGCTCGGCCTGCCGGGCTGGCCGGCCGTCGCCGAAGAGTCGATCATCGCCCGCGACATCATGCTCACCAAGGCCGCCGGGTCGCGGCTGCACGTGTGCCACGTGTCCACGGCCGGCTCCGTCGAGCTCATCCGCTGGGGCAAGAGCCTCGGGGTCGACATCACCGCCGAAGCGACCCCGCACCACCTCGCGCTCACCGTCGACCTCCTGGAGAGCTACGACAGCGTCTACAAGGTCAACCCGCCGCTGCGCTCGATGGAGGACGTCGAGGCGCTGCGCGCCGGGGTCGCCGACGGCACCATCGACGTCATCGGCACCGACCACGCCCCCCACGGCCTGGCCGACAAGCAGCACGACTTCCAGATCGCCACGTTCGGCATGCTCGGCCTCGAAACGGCCCTGTCGGTCGTTTCGACCCACCTCGTCGCCACCGGTGCCATGACCTGGGCCGACGTGGCGCAGTCGATGTCCGTGCGCCCGGCCCGCATCGCCGGGCTGGAGGGGCACGGCGGCCCCCTGGAGGCGGGGGAGCCCGCCAACATCACGCTCGTGGACCCCGCAGCGCAGGTCACCGTCGACCGGGAGGACACCGAGTCGTTGTCTCGGAACAACCCGTGGCACGGCCTCGAGCTCACCGGCCGGGTTGTCACGACGATCCTGCGCGGGACGCCGACGTTCCTCGACGGCGCTGTCACCGACCTGGAGGCCTGAGGCTGCATGGCTGCGACACCACTCTTCGAGCGCGGCCCGGCCGTGCTCGTCCTCGAGGACGGTCGGACGTTCACCGGGTTCGCCTACGGCGCCGACGGGCAGACCGTCGGGGAGGCCGTGTTCTCCACCGGCATGAGCGGCTACCAGGAGACCCTCACCGACCCGAGCTTTCACCGCCAGGTCGTCGTCATGACGGCCCCGCACGTCGGCAACACGGGCATCAACGACGAGGACGGTGAGTCCTCGCGCATCTGGGTGAGCGGATACGTCGTCCGCGACCCCGCGCTGCGCCCGTCCAACTGGCGCAGCCGCCGCACACTGGAAGACGACCTGCGCGAGCAGGGGGTCGTCGGCATCAGCGACATCGACACCCGAGCCCTTACCCGGCACCTGCGGGAGTCAGGCGCGATGCGCGTCGGCATCTTCTCCGGCGAGCACGCCGACACCCCCGTCGACACCCTGCTGCAGCGGGTGCGCGACAGCGCTCCCATGACGGGGGCGGCACTCGCGGCCGAGGTCAGCACCCCGCAGACCTACGTCGTGCCCGCCGAGGGCGAGAAGCGGTTCACGGTTGCGGCCGTCGATCTCGGCATCAAAGCAAACACCCCGAGGCTGCTCGCGCAGCGCGGCATCGAGGTGCACGTCATGCCTGCCTCGACGACGTTCGAGCAGATCGAGCAGCTCGCGCCCGACGGGGTGTTCTTCAGCAACGGCCCCGGCGACCCGGCCACCGCCGACGCCGAGGTCGAGCTGCTACGCCGCGTGCTGGAGGCCCGCCTGCCGTTCTTCGGGATCTGCTTCGGCAACCAGATCCTCGGCCGCGCGCTCGGGTTCGGCACGTTCAAGCTCAAGTACGGCCACCGCGGCATCAACCAGCCGGTGCTCGACCGCGCCACCGGCAAGGTCGAGATCACCGCACAGAACCACGGATTCGCCGTCGCGTGGCCCAACGAGGAGCTCACCGACGTCGACACCGAGTTCGGCCGCGTCGCGTGCAGTCACATCTGCCTCAACGACGACGTCGTCGAGGGCCTGCGCCTGCTCGACCGTCCGGCCTTCTCGGTGCAGTACCACCCCGAGGCCGCCGCCGGCCCCCACGACAGCGAGTACCTGTTCGACCGGTTCGTCGACATGCTCACCGCCACAGCCGAGAAGGGCGCCTGATGCCCAAACGCACCGACATCTCCTCCGTGCTCGTCATCGGCTCGGGCCCGATCGTCATCGGTCAGGCCGCCGAGTTCGACTACTCCGGCACCCAGGCCTGCCGGGTGCTGCGCGAGGAGGGCCTGCGGGTCATCCTCGTCAACAGCAACCCGGCGACGATCATGACCGACCCCGAGATCGCCGACGCCACCTACGTCGAGCCCATCGAGACCGGCATCCTCGAGAAGATCATCGCCAAGGAACGCCCGGATGCCGTCCTCGCGACCCTCGGCGGGCAGACCGCCCTCAACGCCGCGATCGCGTTGCACGAGCAGGGCATCCTCGAGACGTACGGCTGCCCCCTCATCGGCGCCAACGTCGAGGCCATCGAGCTCGGTGAGGACCGGGAGGCGTTCAAGGGCGTCGTCGAGCGCTGTGGCGCCGAGTCGGCCCAGAGCCGCATCTGTCACACGATGGACGAGGTGTGGGCCGCCGCCGACGAGCTCGGCTACCCCATGGTCGTGCGGCCCAGCTTCACCATGGGCGGCCTCGGCTCCGGCTTCGCCCACACCCCTGAGGACCTGCAGCGCTACGCCGGCAGCGGCCTGCACGATTCGCCCACCAACAGCGTGCTGCTGGAGGAGTCGATCCTCGGGTGGAAGGAGTACGAGCTCGAGGTCATGCGCGATCACGCCGACAACGTCGTCATCGTGTGCTCCATCGAGAACCTCGACCCCATGGGCGTGCACACCGGCGACTCGATCACCGTCGCGCCCGCCCTCACCCTCACCGACCGCGAGTACCAGAAGCTGCGCGACGTGGCCATCGCCGTCATCCGCGAGGTCGGCGTCGACACCGGCGGCTGCAACATCCAGTTCGCCGTCAACCCGGTCGACGGGCGCGTCATCGTCATCGAGATGAACCCGCGGGTCTCCCGCTCCTCGGCGCTCGCGTCCAAGGCGACCGGGTTCCCCATCGCGAAGATCGCCGCCAAGATGGCGATCGGCTACAGCCTGGACGAGGTCCGCAACGACATCACCGAGGTCACCCCGGCGAGCTTCGAGCCCACCCTCGACTACGTCGTCGTCAAGGTGCCGCGGTTCGCGTTCGAGAAGTTCCCCTCCGCCGACCCGACGCTGACCACGACGATGAAGTCCGTCGGCGAGGCCATGGCCATCGGCCGCAACTTCACCGAGGCCCTGCAGAAGGCGCTGCGCTCGGTGGAGAAGAAGGGCAGCTCGTTCTCGTGGCGCGCCGACGAGCGCCCCAGCCACGAGCAGGCGAACGCCCTCCTCGAGCAGGCCGTCACCCCCACCGACGGGCGCCTGCACCTCGTTCAGCAGGCCCTGTGGGGCGGGTGCAGCGTCGAGGAGGTGCATGACGCCACCGGCATCGACCCGTGGTTCCTCGACCAGATCGAGATGCTCAACGGCATCGCCGACCACCTGTTGGCCCAGGTGCGCCGCGCCCGCGCCCTCACCCCCGAGCTGCTCGGCCTCGCCAAGCGGCACGGGTTCTCCGACGCGCAGATCGCGGGCATCGCGGGCATGAGCGAGGACGTCGTCCGCGGGGTCCGACACGCCCTCGGCATCCGGCCGGTGTACAAGACGGTCGACACGTGCGCCGCCGAGTTCGCGGCGCGCACCCCCTACCACTACTCCTCCTACGACTCCGAGACCGAGGTGCTGCCGCGGGAGAAACCGGCCGTCATCATCCTCGGCTCGGGCCCCAACCGCATCGGCCAGGGTGTGGAGTTCGACTACTCCTGCGTCCACGCGAGCTTCGCGCTGCGGGACGCCGGGTTCGACACCGTCATGGTCAACTGCAACCCCGAGACGGTCTCGACCGACTACGACACGAGCTCGCGCCTGTACTTCGAGCCGCTCACGCTCGAAGACGTGCTCGAGGTCGTGCACGCCGAGAGCCAGGCCGGTCCGGTGGCGGGCGTCATCGTGCAGCTCGGTGGCCAGACCCCGCTCGGTCTCGCGGCCGCGCTCAAGGCCGAGGGGGTGCCCATCGTCGGGACGAGCCCCGAGGCCATCGACCTCGCCGAGGACCGCGAGCACTTCGGGCGCATCCTCGCCGAGGCCCAGCTCCCGGCGCCGCGCCACGGCATCGCCTACGACGCCGATGAGGCCGTGCGGATCGCCGGCCAGATCGGCTACCCGGTGCTCGTGCGCCCCAGCTACGTGCTCGGCGGCCGCGGCATGGAGATCGTCTACGACGACGACACCTTGTCCCGGTACATCCGCAACGCCGCCTCGTTCACCGAGGGGGACACCGCGCGCCCGGTGCTCATCGACCGGTTCCTCGACGACGCCGTCGAGATCGACGTCGACGTCCTCTTCGACGGGGTCGACATGTACCTCGGCGGCATCATGGAGCACATCGAGGAAGCCGGCATCCATTCCGGCGACTCGGCCTGCGTCATCCCGCCCGTGACCCTCGGCCCGGGCGAGCTCGACCGGGTGCGCGAGTCCTCCCGACGCCTGGCGACGGGCATCGGCGTGCACGGCCTCATGAACGTACAGTTCGCCCTCGCCGGTGACGTGCTCTACGTCCTCGAAGCCAACCCGCGCGCGTCCCGCACCGTGCCGTTCGTCGCCAAGGCCACCGGTGTCCCGGTCGCCAAGGCCGCGGCCCGCATCATGCTCGGCGCGAGCATCGCCGACCTGCGCCGCGAAGGGCTGCTCCCGAGCGAGGGCGACGGGGGAGTGCTACCCATCGACGCACCCGTCTCCGTCAAGGAGGCGATCCTGCCGTTCAAGCGGTTCCGCACCGCCGACGGGTCGGTCGTCGACTCCGTCCTCGGGCCCGAGATGCGCTCCACCGGTGAGGTCATGGGCATGGACGTCGCCTACGGTGCCGCGTTCGCCAAGACGCAGATGGGCTCCCTGTGGGGACTGCCCACCTCGGGCCGGATCTTCGTGTCGATGGCCAACCGCGACAAGCGCGCCATGGTCTTTCCGATCAAGCGCCTGGCCGAGCTGGGCTTCGAGATCCTCGCCACGCGCGGCACCGCAGAAGTGTTGCGCCGCAACGGGGTGTCCTCCACGATCGTGCGCAAGCACTCCGACGGGCCCGGGCCCGACGGCGAGCTCACCATCGTCGACCAGATCCTCGCCGGCAGCGTCGACATGGTCGTCAACACCCCCGGCACCGGCGAGGCCCGCCGTGACGGGTACACGATCCGCACGGCCACCACGAGCATGGACCGGCCGATCATCACGACCGTGCAGCAGCTCGGCGCGGCGGTGCACGGCATCGAGGCGCTGTTGCGCGACGAGATGGCGGTGGCGTCCCTGCAGGAGCACGCACGGGGCATGTGGCACGCAGCTTCGCGGCAGGAGGAGTCATGACCGAGACGAGCACGCGCGAACGCGGTGAGCCCGGGGTGCTGCAGGTGCAGGCACGCCTGGTCGCCACCCGCACCGAGGGCGCCTACACGTACATGACGTTCGCGGCGCCGGGCGTTCCCGACCTCGCCAAGCCGGGCCAGTTCGTGGCGCTCACCGTCGGCGGGCCGACCTCCGGGCTGTTGTTGCGGCGCAGCTTCTCCATTCACGCGGCAGCCCCCGCCTCGGACGAGGGGGAGGAGGACATCCTCGACCTCGTCGTCGCGGCCCACGCGCCCGGCACGGAGTGGTTGACCACCCGGACCCCCGGTGAGGTCGTCGACCTCGTCGGGCCGCTGGGGCGCCCGTTCCCGATTCCGCGCGAGAAGGTCTCCTGCGTGCTCGTGGGCGGCGGCTACGGCAGCTCGGCGCTGTTCACCCTCGCCCGCTCGCTGCGCGACCGCGGCTGTCACGTCGAGCTCGTCCTCGGTGCCGCGAGCGAGGACCGCCTCTTCGGGGTGTACAAGGCCGACGACTACGCCGACCGCGTCACCATCACCACCGACGACGGGTCGGCCGGCACGAAGGGGTGGGTCAGCGACGTCCTGCCCGGCATCATCTCCGAGAGCCAGGCCGCCGTCGTCTACGCGTGCGGTCCCATGGCGATGCTCGAATCGGTGGCGCGTATCGCGGCCGAGCACGGCGCCGTCAGCCAACTCGCCGTCGAGGAGGCCATGGCCTGCGGCATCGGCATCTGCATGACGTGCGTCATGCCGGTCGAGGGCAACGACGGAGTGACCCGCATGGTGCGCTCCTGCGTGGAGGGGCCCGTGTTCCGCGGCGATCGGCTGCGGTGGGACTGCATCGACGGCGGACGCTCCGTGGTTCCCGACGACGCGCTCGGCGCACCGGTGCCCGCGGTTCCCGCGACTCCCATCGAGGAGTCCGACGTGACCGATGACGCCGATGACGCCGACGGTGCCGATGGCGGCGACGTTGTCGAGAACAGCGACGCCGGAGCCGACAGTGACGCCAGCCCGGCCGCGGAGGAGCGGCCGACCGACGAAGAGGGTGATCGCTGATGTTCCAGTGGCTGCGGGGCGAGCGGTCCGAGGAGAGCCGGGCGAAGAGCGAGCAGAATGCTCCGAGCGCGACCGGTGGTGCAGCGGCCGCGAGCCCGAGCGCGGCGCAGGTCCAGGTGGATCGGGCCGCCGAGGCTCTCGCCGCCGCGCTGGAGGCGGTCGACCTGAGCGTCGACCTCGCCGGAGCGGGGCTGCCCAACCCGGCGATGACCGCGTCGGGGTGTGCCGCGAACGGGCGTGAGCTCGACCGGTTCTTCGACGTCACCGACCTCGGTGCCTTCGTCACCAAGACGGTCATGGCAGCTCCCCGCTCGGGTCGCGGCACTCCCCGGATGGCCGAGACCGCCAGCGGCATGCTGAACTCCATCGGGCTGCAGGGGCCGGGCATCGAAGCGTTCTGCGCTCAGGACCTGCCCTGGCTCGCGAGCCGCGGCGCGCGGGTGCTCGTCTCCATCGCCGGGCACGACGCGGCCGAGTTCGCGCACGTCGCGCGGGTGCTGCGCGACTGCGACGCCACCGAGGCGGTCGTCGGGGTGGAGGTCAACATCTCCTGCCCCAACGTCGCCAACCGCGGGCTGGTGTTCAGCTGTGACCCGGTCTCCTCGGCCGAGGTGGTCTCCGCGGTCGTCGCCGAGCTGCCCGACGAGTGGCCGGCGTTCGCCAAGCTCACCGCCGACGTCACCGACATCGTCGCGATCGGGCGCGCCGCCCTGGAGTCCGGGGCCCGTGGTCTCACCGCGATCAACACGCTGCTGGGGCTGCGCATCGACACCCACGCCATGCGGCCCCACCTGGGCGGTATCACCGGCGGCCTGTCGGGGCCCGCGATCCGACCCGTGGCGGTGCGCGCCGTGTGGCAGCTCGCGGCCGCGATGCGGGCCGGGGCGCTGCCCGAGGCGCCGATCATCGGCGTCGGCGGCATCGGCAGCGGCGAGGACGCCCTCGAGTTCATCGCCGCGGGAGCGAGCGCGGTCCAGGTCGGCACCGTGACCTTCCACGACCCGAGCGCGCCCCTGCGGGTGCGTGACGAGCTCGCCCTCGCGCTGCACCGTCGCGGCCTGAGCTCGGTGGCGCAGGCTGTCGGCGCCGCCCACGACTGAGGAGGATCATGTTCGGTCAGCGACTCACCGAGGCCGTCACCGCGCACGGACCGTTGTGCGCCGGGATCGACCCGCACGCGGCCTTGCTGGAGCAGTGGGGTCTCGCCGACGACATCGAGGGGCTGCGGACCTTCGCGCGCACTTGCGTCGAGGCGTTCGCCGGCACTGTCGCCTGCGTCAAGCCGCAGTCTGCGTTCTTCGAGCGGTTCGGTTCGGCGGGAGTCGCCGTGCTTGAGCAGACACTCGCCGACCTGCGCGCGGCGGGGACCCTGACCGTCCTCGACGTCAAGCGCGGCGACATCGGCTCGACCATGGCCGGGTACGCCCGCGCGCACCTGGGCCCCGACGCGCCCCTGTGGGCCGACGCGATCACCCTGAGCCCCTACCTGGGGTACGACTCCCTGCGGCCCGCGCTCGACCTCGCCGCCGAGCACGGGCACGGCGCGTTCGTGCTGGCGCTCACCTCCAACCCGGAGGGGCGCAGCGTGCAGCACGCGCAGCTCGACGGAACGTCGGTCGCCGGATCGGTCGTCGCGGGGGTGAGCCGGGACAACGCCGCGGCGATCGCCGCCGGGCACCTCGGGAGCGTCGGCATGGTCGTCGGCGCCACCGTGGGCAGCGCCGTCGCCGACCTGGGCCTCGACTTGGCCGCGGCGGGCGGCCCCCTGCTCGCACCGGGCATCGGGGCGCAGGGCGCGACCGGCGCCGACCTGCGCGACGTGTTCGGTGACGCCCGCCGGTTCGTCCTCGCCTCCAGCAGCCGTGACGTCCTCTCCGCCGGGCCCGACACCGGGGCTCTCGCCGCCCGGGCGCGCGACGTCGCGGAGCAGGTCCGTGCCATGCTGAACGGGTGAGCGAGGACACCACGCAGGCCGAGAGCGGGACCGACGTGCCGGAGGAACTCCGCGAGATCCGGCGCAGCATCGACAACATCGACGCCGCCCTCATCCACCTGCTCGCCGAACGGTTCAACCACACCCAACGCGTCGGCCGCCTCAAGGCCCGCCACGGGCTGCCCCCGGCCGACCCCGACCGCGAGGCCGCACAGATCCAGCGGCTGCGCAGTCTCGCCGAGGACGCACGCCTCGACCCCGCCTTCGCGGAGAAGTTTCTCGGCTTCGTCGTCGAGGAAGTCATCCGTCACCATCGCGCCATCGCGCGCGAAGAAGACCGCGGCACCGGGCAATCCGGACAGTGACGTCACCGGGCTGCCGGGGCGTTGCGCGATGATTTCGGCAGGTGATGACGTCGTTCCGTTGCACATCGCGCCTGGAAGTCGCTAGGTTCGACTCTGACTGGACTCAGACCTGTCCTTGACTCGGGCGGGCCGACCAGAGCACCGATCCCTTCGTCCGTCACCGAGGAGACAACGTGGCACTTCCCCAGCTGACCCCCGAGCAGCGCGCGCAGGCTCTCGAGAAGGCCGCGGTCGCCCGACGCCAGCGCGCCTCGATCAAGAACGCGCTGAAGACCGGTGAGACCAGCCTCAAGAAGGTCATCGCCGACGGCAAGAAGGACGACGTCATCGGCAAGATGAAGGTCTCCTCGCTGCTGGAGTCCATGCCGGGCGTGGGCCGCGTGCGCGCCCGCCAGATCATGGACGAGGTCGGCATCTCCGAGACCCGCCGCGTCCGCGGCCTCGGCGCCAACCAGATCACCGCCCTGCTGGAGCGATTCGGCACCGAGTGAACGAGACGCCGTCGAGCGCGCCCGCCGGGTCCTCCGGGGCCGGGCGGGCGAGCCGCGCCCGGCGTCGACTCGTCGTGCTCGCGGGCCCCACCGCCGTGGGCAAGGGGGCGGTGAGCTCCTACATCCGCGAGCACTACCCGCAGGTGTGGCTCTCGATCTCCGCGACGACCCGCCCGGCACGGCCTGGGGAGGTCGACGGACACCACTACCACTTCCTCGACGCCGACACCTTCTCGGCGGCGGTGTCCCGCGGCGACTTCCTCGAGTACGCCACCGTTCACGGGCGCCACTGGTACGGCACCCCGCGGGGGCCGGTCGAGGAGCGGCTCGCCGACGACACGCCGGTGCTGCTGGAGATCGATCTCGCGGGCGCTCGACAGGTGCGGCAGTCGATGCCGGACGCCCTGTTCGTGTTCCTCGCCCCGCCTTCGTGGGACGAACTCGTCTCCCGCCTGGTCGGACGCGGCACCGAGGACGCGGAGGAGCGCGATCGCCGACTCGCCACGGCCAAGGTCGAACTCGCTGCTCAGGACGAGTTCGACGTCACCGTCGTCAACGACGAAGTTCGGCGGGCGGCCGATGAACTCGTATCATTGATGAACGCCGTCGACGCACCGGACGCGCCCGCCTCTGGCCGACAAGCCCCGGGCGCCTAGCCACCGGCTGCCGACGCACTCCGACCACCGACCCCGATCGAAACGAGAAACCTGCCGTGTCCGGCGCCATCCCGAACCCCGAGGGCATCACCAACCCGCCCATCGACGACCTCCTCCAGATCGCCGACAGCAAGTACGCCCTGGTCATCTACGCCGCCAAGCGCGCGCGTCAGATCAACGCCTACTACTCCCAGCTCTCCGACGGGCTGCTCGAGTACGTCGGCCCGCTGCTGGAGACCGAGATCCACGAGAAGCCGCTGTCGGTCTCCCTGCGGGAGATCAACGAGGGTCTGCTCACCTCCACGCCGACCGAGGGCTGAGCGCCTGTGACCTCCGTGGCCGGACGGCGAGTGATTCTCGGTGTCTCGGGCGGCATCGCCGCCTACAAGGCCTGCCTGCTGCTGCGGCTGTTCACCGAGAACGGCGCGGAGGTCACCGTGGTGCCGACCGAGTCGGCGCTGCGTTTCGTCGGTGCCCCCACGTGGGAGGCCCTCAGCGGTCGCCCGGTCTCGGCGCAGGTCTGGGACGGGGTCGACGAGGTGCGCCACGTGCGGTTGGGGCAGGAGGCCGACCTCGTCGTCGTCGCCCCGGCCACCGCCGACCTGCTGGCGCGTGCCGCGCACGGGCTCGCCAACGACCTGTTGACCAACGTCCTGCTCACCGCCCGCTGCCCGGTCGTCCTCGCGCCCGCGATGCACACCGAGATGTGGCAGCACCCCGCCACCACCGCCAACGTCGCCACCCTGCGGGAGCGGGGGACCCACGTCGTCGATCCGGCCTCGGGTCGCCTCACCGGCGCCGACACCGGCCCGGGTCGACTGCCCGACCCAGAGGTGCTCTACGCGGCCGCTCTGGAGGCGCTGAGCGCGCCCTCCAGCACCTCGGCGCTGCGCGGACGTCGCGTCGTCGTCAGCGCCGGCGGCACGCGTGAGCCGCTGGACCCGGTGCGTTACCTCGGCAACCGCAGCTCCGGCAAGCAGGGGTACGCCCTCGCCGCCGCCGCGGCGCAGCGCGGCGCCGACGTCGTCCTCGTCTCGAGCGCGTCCCTGCCCACACCGCCGGGCGTGCGCCTCGTCCAGGTGGAGACCGCTCGGGAGTTGCAGGAGGCGATGACCGCCGAGGCGAAGGACGCCGACGTCGTCGTCATGGCCGCCGCCGTCGCCGACTTCCGGCCCGCCACGTACACCGACGCCAAGATCAAGAAGACCCAGGCCGGCCCCGGTGAGGCCGAGCCGGATGACGCGCCCGTCATCGAGCTGGTGCGCAACCCCGACATCCTCGCCGGGCTCGTGCGCGACCGCGAGATGCGTCGCGCCGCGGGGGGAGCGCAGGGCCCCCTCATCGTCGGGTTCGCCGCCGAGACCGGCGACGCCGAGGGCGACGTGCTGCACCACGCCCGCGCCAAACTCGCCCGCAAGGGGTGTGACCTGCTCGTCGCCAACGAGGTCGGTGTCGGCCTCACCTTCGGTCAGGACGACACCACGGTGCACGTCCTGCGCCCCGGCGGGGAGGTCGTCACCGCCGCCGGACCCACTACCAAACTCGCCGCCGCCGGCGCCGTGTGGGACGCCGTCGAAGAGGTGCTGCCCACCTCGCTAGACTCGTCCACCGACCGCTGAGCCACGCACCGGCTGAGGTCGTCCACCACGCAAGGAGTTGCAAAGCCCGTGTCCCGACTGTTCACCTCCGAGTCCGTCACCGAGGGTCACCCCGACAAGATCTGCGACCAGATCAGTGACTCCATCCTCGATGCGATGCTCGAGCAGGACCCCCACGCCCGCGTCGCCGTCGAGACGATGGTGACCACCGGCCTGGTGCACGTCGCCGGTGAGGTCGCGACCACCGGCTACGTCGACATCCCCGCCCTCGTGCGCCGCACGATCATCGGGATCGGCTACGACAGCTCGGTCAAGGGCTTCGACGGCAAGACCTGCGGTGTCGAGATCTCCATCGGTGAGCAGAGCGCCGACATCGCCCAGGGCGTCGACACCGCGTACGAGAACCGCACGGGTGGCGTCGACCCGCTCGACAAGCAGGGCGCGGGCGACCAGGGCCTCATGTTCGGGTACGCCAGCGATGAGACGCCGGAGTACATGCCGCTGCCGATCTTCCTCGCGCACCGTCTCGCCGAACGCCTCACCCACGTGCGCAAGACGGGCCGCCTGCCCTACCTGCGCCCGGACGGCAAGACGCAGGTGACGATTTCCTACGACGGCGACAAGGCCGTCGGTCTCGACACCGTCGTGCTCTCCACGCAGCACGCCGAGGACATCGACCTCGACTCCGAGCTCGCGCCCGACATCGAGAAGGACGTCATCAAGCCCGTGCTCGCGCAGCTCGCCGACTCCGGTGTCGAGCTGACCACGAGCGACTACCGCATGCTCATCAACCCGACCGGCAAGTTCGTCGTCGGTGGCCCGATGGGTGACGCTGGCCTCACGGGCCGCAAGATCATCGTCGACACCTACGGCGGTATGGCCCGTCACGGTGGTGGCGCGTTCTCCGGCAAGGACCCGTCCAAGGTCGACCGGTCCGCCGCCTACGCCACGCGGTGGGTCGCGAAGAACGTCGTTGCCGCGGGCCTGGCCAAGCGCTGCGAGATCCAGACCGCCTACGCCATCGGCAAGGCGCAGCCGGTCGGGCTCTACGTCGAGTGCTTCGGCACCGAGACCCAGCCGCTGGACGTCATCCAGAAGGCCATCACCGAGGTCTTCGACCTGCGCCCGGCCGCGATCGTCGACCAGCTCGACCTGCTGCGCCCCATCTACAAGCCGACCGCGGCCTACGGCCACTTCGGCCGCACCAGCGCCGAGGGCGTCGACAACCCCTTCACGTGGGAGCGCACCAACCGCATCGAGGAGCTGCAGCGCGCCGCCGGCGCCTGAGGCTCAGGCCGTCGTGCCGGGCTCGAGGCGCGCCCTGGCGCCGACCTCGACGCCCGCGCCGATGACGCTGTCGCGGCCGACCAGGGAGATCTCCTCGTCGACGGGCAGGCGCTCGCCGGTCTCGACCCCGAGGCGGGCGCCCCGCTCGACCTCCACCCGGTGATCGACGATCGCGGTGCCCACGAACGCGCCGCGGCGGATCGTCACGTCCTCGAACACGACGCTGTCGACGACCTCGGCGCCGGCCTCGACCCGGACGCCCGGACCGAGCACGCTGCGCACGACACGGCCGGCGACGTCGCAGCCCGGGGAGAGGATGCTGTCCTCGATCTGCGCGCCCGCCCGCACTTGGGCGCCCGCGCGGTTGGTGATCGCTCCCAGCAGCGGCCGGTCGGGGTGGTCGAACACGTCGACGCGCCCGGCGAGCAGGTCGCGGTGGGCCCGCAGGTAGGAGTCGGGGCGGCCGGCGTCGCGCCAGTAGCCCTCGTGGGGGTGGATGACGACCGTGCCGTGCTCGACCAGGTGGGGGATGAGCGTGTCGCCGAAATCGCCCAGCCCCGTGTCGGTGCTGTCCTCGGGGGTCTGCTGCCGGTGCAGCTCCTCCAACGTCTCCAGCAGGACCGTCGTGTCGTAGGCGAACACCTCAGTGGCCACGATCGAGGTGGCCGCCCGCGACGGCTTGTCGTCGAAGCCCGTGACGCGCGAACCCGGCGTCGTGCCCGTCCCGTCGGCGGTGTGCAGCACCGCGTGGTGGCTCGCCTCCACCTTGGAGAGGTCGTAGCTGAGCAGGGTCGCGTCGGCGCCGGCGTCGAGGTGCGTGATGAGCAGGTCGCGGTAGTCCGCCGAGTAGACGTGATCGGCCGACAGGACGAGGACGACGTCGGGGTCCGAGCGGCGGATCTCGTGGCGGAACCGGCGGAGCAGGTCGGCGTTGCCCGTGGCGAACCCGCTGCGCTGCTCGCCGCGCCCCTGCTCCGGGCCGAGGACGAACAGGCCACCGCGGGTGCGATCCAGATCCCACGGGCGACCCGAGCCGATCGCCCGCTCCATGTCCGACCCGTGGTACTGCACGCAGACCAGCGTTTCCTCGATGCGGCTGTGCCGCAGGTTCGACAACGGCACGTCGATGAGCCGATGGGTGCCGGCGAACGGGAGCACGGGCTTGGGCCGCTCCCGCGTGAGGACGTCCATGCGCGAACCCGCGCCCCCGGCGAGGACCATGGCGAGCACGTGAGGGGGTTTCATGACGCCTTCATACCCCGCGCGGCCGCCGGTCACGCGATGTCGGAGCCAGGAGGTAGAAACGACTCATGTGCGCGCGCGAGGACCTCACCCCGGCGCTGCTCGACGTGCCCGACGGGCCTGACGGGCCTGGGTCGACCTCTGCGCCGACCAGCGGCCCGGTGGCTCTCGTCGCGGTGTCGGTGCCGCTGCCGCACCTGGACCGCGGGTTCGAGTACCGGGTGCCCGAGGAGCTCGAGGAGACCGCCCTGCCCGGGGTGCGCGTCAAGGTGCGTTTCTCGGGGCGCGAGGTCGACGGGTTCGTGCTCGAACGGCGCGAGACCGCCGAACACGGCGGCACGTTGCAGGCGCTGCGCCGCGTCGTCAGCAGTGAGCCGGTGCTCACCCCCGAGATCCTCGCGGTCGCGCGCCGCATCGCCGACGACCACGCGGGCACCCTGTCCGACGTGCTGCGCCTCGCTGTGCCGCCCCGACACGCACAAGCGGAGAAGGCGCTCACGGCCCGACCACCCGCAGCGCTGAAGCCGCTCGCCGCGCCGCAGGACTCGCCCGCGTGGGCGCGCTACCCCGCGGGGATGAGCTTTCTGCGACGGTGCGCCGACGGAGACGCCCCGTGGGCTGCCTGGTCGGCGCTGCCCACCACCGACGCGTCGGCCGACTGGCCTGCGGCCTTGGCGCAGGCAGCAGCGACCACCCTCGCCCACGGACGCGGCGTCCTTATCGTCGTGCCCGACCGGCGCGACGTCACCCGCGTCGACGTCGCCCTCACCGAGACCCTCGGCGCCGGGCGCCACGTGCGACTCACCGCCGACCAAGGGCCGCAGGCGCGCTACACCGCGTGGCTGTCGGTCCTGCGTGGCCACGTGTCGTGCGTCGTCGGTACCCGCGCGGCGGCCTACGCGCCCGTGCGTGATCTCGGCCTGGTGGTGTGGTGGGACGACGGCGATGACCTCCACCTCGAACCGCGGGCGCCTTACACCCACCTGCGCGACGTGATGCGCGTGCGGGCCGAGCAGGCGGGGGCCGCGCTGCTCGTCGGCGGGTTCGCCCGCTCCGTCGCCATCCAGCAGTGGGTCGAGCAGGGCACGGTCCGCGAGATCGTGCCCGACCCGCAGGATCGACGGGCCCTCGCGCGGGTCCACGTCGTCGGTGAGGGGCACGACATCGAACGCGACGGTCCGGGAGCCCGAGCCCATCTGCCCTCGGCCGCGTGGCGGGCCGCGCATGCCGGGCTCGAACGCGGCCCCGTGCTCGTGCAGGTGCCGCGCCGCGGCTACCTGCCGGCGTTGTCGTGCCAGGAGTGCCGTACCCCCGCCCGGTGCCGCCATTGCCACGGCCCGGTGTCCCTGCCGGGGCCGGAGGCGGCCCCGGCGTGCCGATGGTGCGGACGCACGGGGTTCACCTGCGCCGAGTGCGGGTCGCCGCGGTGGCGCAGCAGCGTCGTCGGGGCCTCGCGCACCGCCGAAGAACTGGGCCGGGCGTTCCCGGGGGTGCCGGTGCGCACGTCGGGGTCTCCGGAGGTCATCGACTCTGTTCCCGACCGTCCCGCCCTCGTCATCGCCACACCCGGCGCCGAACCGTGGGCCGAGGGCGGTTACACGACCACCCTCCTGCTCGACGCCTGGGCGAGCCTGGACCGGCCACGACTCGACGCCGGCGAGGAGGCGCTGCGCCGCTGGCTCACCGCGGCCGCGCTCACCCGCAGTGCCGCCGATGGAGGGGCGGTCGTCCTCGCCGGCGCGCCCACGCACACCACCCTGCCCGTCATCGAAGCGCTCGTCCGGTTCGCGCCGGAGTGGTTCGCGGGGCGCGAACTCACCGAGCGTGCCGAGCTGGCTCTGCCGCCGGCGGTGTGGATGGCGCGCCTCTCCGGGCCGCTACGCGCCGTGCGGGCTGCCGCCGACGCTGTCGTCGAGCAGACCGGGGTCTCGATGGAGCGACTCGGCCCGATCCCGGTGGGGGAGGAGGTCCACGTGTTGCTGCGGGCACCCCGCGCCGCGGCTGCGGAGGCCACCGCCGCCGTCGCGACGATGCGCCGCACCCGCAGCGCCCGCAGGGACTCTGAACAGGTGGCGGTACGCCTGGGCGTCGCCGACCTGTCGTGACCTCACGACTGAGGAGGAGCGAAACGACGTCTCGAGACAGCCCACCCCACCACCCGTTGGTCGAGGAGGAGCGAAGCGACGTCTCGAGACCACCCCACCACCCGTTGGTCGAGGAGGAGCGAAGCGACGTCTCGAGACCATCGCGGCCTGACGCAGTGACGTGGGCAGTGGTCTCGAGACGCTTCGCTCCTCGACCAACTGCCTGCCGTTGGCGCTCTCGATCAGGGGCCTCCTAGACTTTCGCCCATCCCGACCCGAAGGACTCGCGTGACGATTCTCGACATCCGCCGCCTCGGCGATCCCGTTCTGCGTACCCGCGCCGCCGAGGTCACCGACTTCGACGCCGAACTGCGAGGGCTCGTGGCCGACCTCACCGAGTCGATGATCGACGCCCCGGGGGTGGGCTTGGCGGCGCCGCAGATCGGGGTGTCGCTGCGCGTGTTCACCTACCACGTCGACGGTGTGCTCGGTCACGTCGTCAACCCGGTCCTCGCCCTGGAGGGCGACCTCGAGGAGATGGACGAAGGTTGCCTGTCGATCCCGGGGCTCACGGCGCGGCCACCGCGGGCGCCGCGGGCGGTGGCGACGGGGCAGAACATGCACGGCGAACCGGTGCGGATCGAGGGCACGGCGCTGCTCGCGCAGTGTTTTCAGCACGAGACCGACCACCTCGACGGGGTCCTGTTCATCGATCGCCTCGACCCGGTGCAGCGTCGCCGAGCCCTCAAGGTCATCCGGTCGGCGCCGTGGGCGGGCACGGTCGTCGTCAAGGACGACCCGCACGGGCGGCCCTGATGCGTGTGGTCTTCGCCGGCACCCCCGAGGTGGCCGTCCCCTCCCTGGAGGCGTTGCTCGCCTCCCGTCACGACGTCGTGGCCGTCCTCACCCGTCCCGACGCCCGCGCCGGGCGCGGCCGGGGCTTGCGCCCCTCACCGGTCAAGGAGCGGGCCCTCGCAGCAGGCGTGGAGGTGCTCACCCCCACGCGCCCCAGCGACCCCGAGTTCCAAGCCCGGTTGACCGAGCTCGCCCCCGACGCGGTGCCGGTCGTCGCCTACGGCCACCTCGTGCCCCGCGCCGCGCTCGACGTGCCGCGGCACGGATGGATCAACCTCCACTTCTCCCTCCTGCCCGCGTGGCGGGGCGCCGCCCCTGTGCAGCACGCCCTCATCGCCGGTGACCGCGAGACCGGGGCCACGACCTTCGTGCTCGACGAGGGCATGGACACCGGCGCGGTGCTGCACACCATGCGGACCGACATCGCCCCCGAGGAGACCGCGGGTGACCTGCTGACGCGGCTGGCCGTCGACGGGGCCCGGCTGCTCGTCACCAGCCTGGACGACCTGGAGGACGGCACGGCCGAGCCGACCCCGCAGCAGGGGGAGGCCACCTACGCCCCCAAACTCGAGCGCGACGACGCCCGGATCTCCTGGGACGCCCCCGCCGAGGCCGTGCTCGGACGCATCCGCGGCTGCACCCCCGCCCCCGGAGCGTGGACGACGTTCCGCGGCGACCGCCTCAAGGTGGTGCACGCCGCCGCCACCGACGGTGCCGGCCCGCCCACCGAGCTCGCCGCCGGAGCCCTGGAGGTGGGCCGATCCCGCGTCCTCGTCGGCACCGGTGACGCACCGATCGAGCTCGTCACCGTGCAGCCGCAGGGCAAGAAAGCGATGGCCGCGGCCGACTGGGCCCGCGGCACCCGGATCGGGCAGGAGAACCTCGAATGAGCAGCCGTGAGCGCGACCGCGACCGGGACCGCGACCGCGAGGGCACCGGGCGGGTCAGTCACGGTGGTCGCGCGCGCCGCACCGACCCGCGCAAGCGATCTGCGCAGCGCCCCGCCGAGCGGGGACGCTCGGGCGACCCGGCCCGGACGGTCGCGTACGAGTCGCTTCGGGCCGTCAGCGACGGCGCCTACGCCAACCTCGACCTGCCGCCGCGGCTGCGCCGTGCCCGGCTGGACCGGCAGGACGCCGCGTTCGTCACCGAGCTCGTCTACGGGGTCACCCGCATGCGGGGGCTGTACGACGCGATCATCGACCGGTGCGCCGGACGCGACCTCGACCGGATCGATCCGCCCGTCCTCGACATCCTGCGCCTCGGGGTCCATCAGCTCCTCGGCATGCGGGTGCCGGTGCACGCGGCGGTCGACACCACCGTCGCCCTGGCCCGCGCCGTCGTCGGGGCGGGTGCGGCCTCGTTCACCAACGCGGTGCTCCGCCGCGTGAGCGAGACCCCGGCGCCGGAGTGGCTCGCCCTCGTGGCTCCCGGCGCCGAGAACGACCCGCCCGACCTGGAGGACCTCGCGGTCGCCACGTCCCACCCCGCCTGGATCGTGCGGGCCCTGCGTCGATCCCTCCTCGCGCACGGCGCGAGCACCGAAGAGGGCGTCGACGCCGACCTGCGGGCGCTGCTGGAGTCGCACAACACCCCCGCGCCGGTCACCCTCGTCGCCCGACCGGGACTCGCCGACGTGGCCGAACTCATCGAGGCCGGCGCGTCCCCGGGCGACCTGTCGCCCTACGCCGCGGTGCTGCGCGACGGCGGCGATCCGGGCCGTCTGCCCGCCGTGCGCGAAGGACGCGCCGCCGTGCAGGACGAAGGGTCCCAGCTCGTCGTGCGCACCCTGCTCGCGGCCTACGACGCCCTCACCGCCGCCGACACAGCCGACAGAGCAGACTCAACCGAAGGATCCCGCTGGCTCGACCTGTGCGCCGGGCCGGGGGGCAAGGCGGGCCTGCTCGCGGCCGAGGCGATGACGCGAGGTGCGACCCTCTTCGCCAACGAGATCAGCGAGCATCGTGCCGCCCTCGTCGAATCGGCCGTCGGTGCCGCTCTCGACGCGGGTGCCGACGTCTTCGTCGGCGTCGGCGACGGCCGCACCGTCGGCGCGGAGGAGCCGGGCGGTTTCGACCTCGTCCTCGTCGACGCCCCCTGCACCGGGCTCGGTGCCCTGCGGCGCCGACCGGACGCCCGCTGGCGCCGGGTGCCCGGCGACGTGGGTGACCTCGTGCTCCTTCAGGAGGAGCTGCTGACCTCGGCCCTCGACGCCGTGCGGCCCGGCGGGCTCGTCGGGTATGCCACGTGCAGCCCGCACGAAGCCGAAACCCTCGGGGTGGTCACCCGGGTCGCCCGATCGCGCTCCGACGTGGAGATGATCGACCTCCGCCCGTTCGTCTCCGACGAGACGCTCGTCACGATCCCCTCCGGGCAGTCCCTGCAGACATGGACATTCCGTCATAAAACGGATGGCATGTTCCTCACGGTCTTCAGGCGGCTCACAGACTGATCGATGTCACGTCTTCAACACGTGTGATGCGCGCCGATAGGGAGGCGGCGCGGGACAACCCGCCAGTCCGCGCCATCCATCACCCCGGGCGGATCAGAGGACGAACGCGGAGACATCATGAGACTCAGCCGCGCCAAGGGCGCAGGAACGACCGCCACGACGACGGCGCAGCAGGACGAGCTCGTCCACTACGTCGAGGCCCTCGACACGGTGGCCGAGCGGCTGTCTCGGGCGCAGACCCCGACGGACGTCATCCAGTCGGCCCTCGATGTCGTGCGCGACGCGTTCCACATGAACTACGCGTCCTGCTGGTGGATCGAGCCGGGCCAGAGCGTCCTCACCTTCCGTCAGGAGTCCGGTGACGTGGGCCCCGAGTTCCGTCGCGTCACCACCGAGGCCTCGTTCAGTCGCGGTGTCGGCCTCGCCGGTCGCGCCTGGTCCGAGCAGCGTCTCGTGTTCGTCCCCGACCTGTCCGAGGTGCGCGACTGTGTCCGCGCCCCCGTCGCCTCCCGCAGCGGTGTGCTGTCGGCCGTCGCGTTCCCGCTGTTCCGCGAGGGCGAGGTCGTCGGCACGATGGACTTCATGGCCGACCCGGAGCACACCCCCGGCCCCATCCGCATCACCGTCCTCACCACGGTCGGCAAGCTCGTCTCCCAGTCCCTCGAGCGGGTGCTGCAGTCCGAGCGTCGCGCCGAGACCGACAAGGACATGCGCGCCATCAACGAGGTCGTGCACAAGGTGAACGACGCCCGCAGCGAGGAGGAGGCCGTCAAGGCGGCCCTCGACACGGTGCGCGCCGAGTTCGACTGGCAGTACGGCTCGTTCTGGGCCATCGACGAGTCCGACCGTCTGCTCAAGTACTCGATGGAGTCGGGCAGCGCCGGTGAGGAGTTCCGTGGCGTCACGCGGACGGCGAGCTTCGCCCACGGCATCGGCCTCGCGGGCCGCACGTGGCAGGCGAACGACCTCGTCTTCGAGCCGGACATCGGCCTCGTCACCGACTGTGTCCGCGCCCCCGCCGCCCAGCGCGCCGGCGTGAAGTCGGGTGTCGCCATGCCCGTCACCGTGGCGGGTCAGGTCATCGGCACGATCGACTTCTTCACCACGCGTGAGATCGTGCTCACCACCGACCGCGAGAACGCGCTGCGCAACACCGCGTTCCTGCTCTCCAGCGCCATCGAGCGCCACCGCGCCACGGCCCGCACCCGCACCGCCGGTGAGGAGCTCATGAGCTCCATCACCGAGGTCGAGAAGAACGTGCTCGAGGCCTCCGACGTCGCCAACGACGCCCAGAAGCTCACGCAGGACGCGAGCGGCATCGTCGCCCGCCTCAACACGAGCTCGGTCGAGATCGGCAACGTCGTCAAGGTCATCACGAGCATCGCCGAGCAGACCAACCTGCTGGCGCTCAACGCCACCATCGAGGCTGCTCGCGCCGGCGACGCCGGTAAGGGCTTCGCGGTCGTCGCCAACGAGGTCAAGGACCTCGCCCGCGAGACCGCCAAGGCCACCGACGAGGTCGGTGCCAAGGTAACGGCCATCCAGTCCGACGCCGGCAGCGTCGTGCAGGCCCTGCAGCAGGTCGCCGAGACCGTCGAGCGCATCAACGAGGCGCAGAACATCATCTCCGGCGTCCTCACCGAGCAGAACGCCGTGACCCGCAGCGTCCTCGAACAGAGCTGACGCGCCTCCTCCGCCGAAACCGTCGGTGTGAACCGACGGTTTCGGCGGTAGCCTGCGGGCGTGCAGATCTCGCCCAGCATCCTGTCCGCGGACTTCGCCAACCTCGAGCGTGAGCTCGGCGCCATCTCCGGCGCCGACTGGGCCCACGTCGACGTCATGGACGCCCACTTCGTGCCCAACCTCACGCTCGGTCTGCCGGTCGTGGAGTCGCTGCTGAAGGTGAGCCCCGTGCCGATCGACTGTCACCTCATGATCGAGGACCCCGACCGGTGGGCGCCCGGGTACGCCGAGGCCGGTGCGAAGTCGGTGACGTTCCACGTCGAGGCCGCGGCCGACCCCCAGACCCTGGCGCGCACCCTGCGCGCCGAGGGGGCGCGGGCGAGCATGGCGCTCAAGCCCGGCACGCCGTGGGAGCCCTACGCCGACCTGCTGCCCGAGCTCGACATGGTGCTCGTCATGACCGTCGAGCCGGGCTTCGGTGGGCAGTCGTTCATGGCCGACATGATGCCCAAGGTCGCGGCCGTGCGGGAGTCGGTGAGCCGGTACGGCGGCGAGGTGTGGATCCAGGTCGACGGGGGCGTGTCGGCCTCCACGATCGAACGCTGCGCCGAGGCGGGGGCCGACGTGTTCGTCGCCGGGTCCGCGGTCTACAACGCGGAGGGAGCGGCCGCCAACATCGAGAAGCTCCGGTCCCTCGTCACCGGTCACTCGCATCCCTGATCGAGCACCCGCCTCCCGGCGGTGGCATACTGTGCTCCGACGTGCTCCGGGGTCGGTGAAACTCCGAGCCGGCGGTCACAGCCCGCGACCCAGCACCATCGCACCCGCCCGGGTGCGGGGGACTGGTTGACCCGGTGGAACTCCGGGGCCGACGGTGAAAGTCCGGATGGGAGGCGCGCGTTCGCGGTGGACCCGTGGTCCCCGCGTGCCGTGGTGTACCCGCCGCGGTCCGTGGGCCGACCCTTCCCGTCCGCCTGCGGCAGCCTCCCCTCACCCCGGTTCGGGTGAGGAGGCCGCGATGGGATCGACCGGCGAGCAGCACATGCGTCGCGCCCTGGACCTCGCTGCCCTCGGCCCGCACGTCGACCCGAACCCCCGCGTCGGTGCCGTCGTCACCGACCAGGCCGGACGCGTCGTCGGTGAGGGGCACCATCGCGGCTCGGGCACCTCGCACGCCGAGGTCGAGGCCCTCACCGCCGCCGGTGACCGGGCCCGCGGGGGCACCTGCCACGTCACCCTCGAACCCTGCGGGCACGTCGGCCGCACCCCCGCCTGCGCCGGAGCACTCATCGAGGCCGGGGTGGCGCGGGTCGTCATCGCGGCCCGCGACGACAACCCGGTAGCCGCCGGCGGCGCCGAGCGACTGCGCGCCGCGGGGATCGACGTCGTCACCGGCGTCCTCGCCGAGCAGGCGCTCGCCCTCAACCGCGCCTGGCACCACGCCATGCGTCACGGCCGCCCCCTGGTCACCTGGAAGTGCGCCGCCACCCTGGACGGTCGCGTCGCGGCCGCCGACGGGACGAGCCGGTGGATCACCGGCGCGGTCGCCCGCCGCGACGTGCACGAGCTGCGCGCGCGGGTCGGCGCGATCGTCGTCGGCACCGGCACCGTGTTCGCCGACGACCCGGCGCTGACGGTTCGCCTGCCCGAAACCCCCGACCACCGCCTGCTGCGGGTCGTCGTCGGTGAGCGCGCCGAACAGGTGTCCGCCACGGCCCGGGTGCGGGACGACGCCGCGCCCACCCTGCTGCTGCCGACCCGCGACCCGGCGCTCGTCCTGGATGAGCTGCACGCCCGCGGCATCCGCCACGTACTCCTCGAAGGGGGGCCGAGGCTCGCAGCGGCGTTCTGGGCGGCCGATCTCGTCGACGACGTGGTCGCCTACCTCGCCCCCGCGCTGCTCGGCGCGGGCCCGAGCACGATCGGTGACCTCGGTGTCGACACCATCGCCGACATCCGTCGCCTGCACGTCCACGACGTCGCCCTCGTCGGCGACGACGTCCGCATCCGCGCCACGCGCGGGGGAGCCCCGAAGGAGAAGCCCTAGATGTTCACCGGAATCGTCGAAGAGGTGGGGAGGGTCGTGGCCGTCGAGCACGGCACGACGTCGTCCGTCCTTCGCCTCGAGGGCCCCCTGGTCGTCTCCGACGCGACGCACGGCGCCTCCATCGCCGTCGACGGGGTGTGTCTCACCGTCGTGGAGCACGACGAGCGCACCTTCTCCGTCGACGTCATGACGACCACGCTGGAGTGCACCTCCCTCGGCCGGGTGCAGGTGGGCAGCCGGGTCAACCTCGAACGGGCGATGGCGGCGGACGGCCGCTTCGGGGGCCACATCGTCGCCGGTCACGTCGACGCGACGGTGGCGTTGCGCTCCCGCACCCCCGGCGACCGTTGGGAGATCCTCGAGTTCGAACTCCCCGCCGCCCTGGCGCGCTACGTCGTCACCAAGGGCTCCATCGCCCTCGACGGGGTCTCGCTCACCGTCGCGTCGGTCGCTGCCGACTCGTTCACCGTGAGCCTCATCCCCACCACCCTCGCAGAGACGACCCTGGGGGCCCTGGCCGTCGGCGACGTCGTGAACGTCGAGGTCGACATGCTCGCCAAGTACGTGGAGCGCATGCTCGAGGGACGCGGATGAGCGAGGAGTTGCTGCGGCTGTTCAACGCCTCGTTCGTCATCGCGGGCTACCCCCTGTTCTGGCGCGAGATCATCGGCAACGCCTTCGGGTTCGCCTCGGCCATCGGCGGGTTGCGCCGGCGGGTGTGGGCCTGGCCGGTCGGCATCATCGGCAACGTCCTGCTGTTCACCGTGTTCTTCGGAGCGGCGTTCGCCCTGCCCGACGAGCGGCATCCCCTCTACGGGCAGGCGTTCCGTCAGGTGTTCTTCATCGCCACGAGCATCTACGGCTGGTGGCGCTGGAACCGGGTGCGCCGCGGCCGCGCGGCTGACGCCCCCGCCATCACCCCTCGCTGGGCCACCGGCGGTGAACGGCTCGGCTACCTGCTCGTGGCCGTCGTCGGGGTCGTCCTCGCGCAGTGGATCTTCGCGACGATCGGCGCGGGCTGGCCCGCACCCCGCTGGTACTACTGGGCGGACGCCTGGATCTTCGTCGGCTCGATCCTCGCAACCTTCGCGATGGCCCGTGGTTGGGTCGACTTCTGGCTCATGTGGATCGCCGTCGACGTCGTCGGCGTCCCCCTGCTGTGGAGTTCGCAGTACTACCCCTCTGCCGTCCTCTACCTCATCTACGGAGGTCTCGTGATCTGGGGATTCATCGTGTGGCGTCGAGCCGCGACCAAGGAGGGTGACGGATGACCGGCCGTTTCTCGACCGTGCCCGAGGCGGTGGAGGCGTTGCGCCAGGGGCGCGGCGTCCTCGTCCTCGACGACGAGGGGCGGGAGAACGAGGGCGACATCGTTCTCGCCGCGCAGACCCTCACCGACGCGTCGATGGGGTGGATGATCCGCCACTCCTCGGGGTATGTGTGCGCGCCCATGCCGGAGTCGTGGGCCGATCGGCTCGACCTGCCGCTCATGGTGGAGCGCAACGAGGACGCCCTGCGCACCGCCTACACCGTGACGTGCGACGCGCGTGTGGGCGTGTCGACCGGCATCAGCGCTGCCGACCGGGCGCGGACCGTCCGGCTGCTCGGCGAGGAGGGGACCGTCCCGGAGGACCTCGTGCGTCCCGGCCACGTCGTGCCGTTGCGGGCCCGGGAGGGGGGCGTTCTCGTCCGTCGGGGTCACACCGAGGCCACCGTCGACCTGTGCCGCCTCGCGGGCCTCACGCCCGTGGGCGCGATCGGTGAGCTCGTCCACGACGACGGGTCGATGATGCGCACCGAGGCGGTCCTCGACCTCGGGGAACGCGAGGGTCTGCCGGTCATCACCATCGAGGCGCTCGCCGCCTACCGCTCGCGTCACGACCGGGTCGAGCGGGTGGCCCGCACCCGGCTGCCCACCGACGACGGTGTGTTCGAGATGGTCGGCTACCGCGACCTGCTCACCGGCGCCGAGCACGTCGCCCTCGTGAGCCCCGCGGGTCTCGCGCCGGTCGGCGGCGGGCGGCACGTGCCGGTGCGCGTGCACTCCGAATGCCTCACCGGCGACGCCTTCGGCTCGCGTCGGTGCGACTGCGGGCCCCAGCTGCTCGCCGCCCGCGCCACGGTGGCGCGAGAAGGTGGCGTCGTCGTCTACCTGCGCGGTCAGGAGGGCCGGGGCGTCGGGCTCCTCGCCAAGCTCTCCGCCTACGCCCTGCAGGACGAGGGGGCCGACACCGTCGACGCCCAGACCCGCCTCGGGCTACCGATCGACGCCCGCGAGTACGGCGCCGCCGTCGCCATCCTCGAGGACCTGGGCGTGGCGGCCGTCGACCTGCTCTCCAACAACCCCGTCAAGGCCGAGGCCCTGCGCGCCGGGGGGCACGAGGACGTGCGGCTGCGGGGCCTGCACAGCGGCGTCCACCCCGACAACATCGCCTACCTGCGCACCAAGGCCGCGCGCATGCGGCACCAGATCAGCGAGGACGACCTCGCGAACGGACAGTGAGGGAGCGGACATGAAAGCCGGATCGCCGACCATCGAGACCGACGGCAGCGGGCTGCGCGTCGCCATCGTCGCCGCGTCGTGGCACACCGAGATCATGGACGGCCTCGTGGCGGGCGCGCAGGACGCGCTCAGCCGTGCGGGCTGCACCGACGTCGATCTCGTGCGGGTGCCGGGCAGCTTCGAGCTGCCCGTCGTCGCCCAGGCCCTCGCGCGCACCCACGACGCCGTCGTCGCCCTCGGCGTCGTCATCCGCGGCGGCACCCCGCACTTCGACTACGTGTGCGAGGCGGCGACGACCGGGCTGCTGCAGGTGGGCCTGCAGACCGGCACCCCCGTCGGGTTCGGGCTGCTCACCTGCGATGACGAGGAGCAGGCCCGCGATCGCGCCGGCCTGCAAGGCAGCTCCGAGTCCAAGGGCGTCGAAGCGGCGCAGGCCGCCCTCGCCACGGCGCTCACCCTGGCCACGCTCTGAGCGACGACCGCCATGCGGGCCGCCCCCAGGTGGCGTCGGTGGGGGAGGTTAGGCTCGGAGGCGTGAAGAGTTTCGAGCAGATGTATGCCGAGATCCTCGACAAGGCGCAGCACCGGCCCGAGGGGTCGAGCACGGTCCGCGAACTCGACGCGGGCGTGCATTTCATCGGCAAGAAGGTCGTCGAGGAGGCGGCCGAGGTGTGGATGGCCGCCGAGCACGAGGGCGACGATCGCTCCGCGGAGGAGATCAGCCAGTTGCTCTATCACACGCTCGTGCTCATGGTCGCCAAGGGCATCTCGCTCGACGACGTGTACCGGCACCTGTGAACCCGCCGATCGACACCTCGACCCCTCCCAGGAGCACATCCATGCTGCGCGTCGCCGTCCCGAACAAGGGGTCGCTCTCCGATTCGGCCGTCACGATGCTCAAGGAGGCGGGCTACTCGGTCCGCCGCGACTCCAAGGAGCTCATCCTCGTCGACGCCGAGAACGAGATCGAGTTCTTCTACCTGCGCCCGCGCGACATCGCCGTGTACGTCGGGCAGGGCACCCTCGACGCCGGCATCACCGGGCGTGACCTGCTGCTCGACTCCGGCGCCAGCGCCGCGGAGACCCTCGCGCTGGGGTTCGCGCGCTCCACGTTCCGGTTCGCCTCCCGGCCGGGCATCGCCGAGTCGGCGGCCGACCTGGCGGGCATGCGCATCGCGACGTCCTACAAGCGGCTCGTCGAAGCGCACTTGGAGAGCCAGGGCGTCGAGGCGCAGGTCGTGCGGCTCGACGGTGCCGTGGAGACCTCGATCACCCTCGGTGTGGCCGATGTCATCGCCGATGTCGTCGAGACGGGCACGACGCTGCGCAACCAGGGCCTGGTCACGTTCGGCGAGCCGATCATGAAGAGCGAGGGTGTCCTCATCTCCCGGCCCGACCCCGCCCAGCGCGAGAGTCTGCAGGTGCTGCTGCGACGCCTCTCGGGCGTCATCGTCGCGCGCACCTACGTGATGATGGACTACGACATCCGCGTCGAGCTCATCGAGCGCGCCACCCGGGTCACGCCCGGTCTGGAGTCGCCGACCATCTCTCCGCTGCACCACGAGGGTTTCGCGGCCGTGCGGGCCATGGTGCCGCGCTCGGGCATGAACAAGGTCATGGACGAGCTGTACTCCCTGGGGGCGCGCGGCATCCTCGTCACCGACATCGCGGCCTGTCGGTTGTGAACGCCGCCCCGTCGCGGCGCGACCCCTACGCCGTCATCCGTCCCCGTCGCGGGCGCATCGTGCCCGTGGTCGTGGGTGTCGGTGTGCTGGCGGTGTTCACGGCGATGGCCGTGTTCGTGCCGGGTCAGGCCATGCAGAAGGACGATTGGGCGCTCTCGGACCGGCTCATGTTGTTCTTCATCGGCGTCGCGACGGCCATGTTCCTCTCGCGGTTCGCGTTCATCAAGGCGGTGCCCACCCGTGAGGGCATCACGGTCCGCAACCTCTTCATCACGCGCCGCCTCGCGTGGGCCGACGTGGTGCGGCTGCAGTTCGGTGGCGGCTCGCCGTGGGCCTACCTCGACACCTGGGACACCGAGACCGTGCCCCTCATGGCCATCCAGAAGGCCGACGGTGCCTTCGGCCGGGCCGAGGCCGGTCGACTCGCCGCCCTCATCGACTATCACTCCGGCCGGGAGCCCGAGCGCGGCTCGTCCGAGCCGTCCTCCGAGCCTCCCGACGAGGACCCGCCCGCATCCTGAGCCTCGGCGGCCTTGCGCGCCTCGCTGTCGGCGAGGATGCGGTGCAGGGGCTGGGTGACCGGGTCGGGGTCGTGCGACTCCTCCTCGATCTCGTCGTGGTCCTCGTAGCCCTCGTCGTCCTCTGAGTAGCCGAGCACCTCGTCGGGTTCGCCGTGCAGGGAGTAGGAGGACGGGATGCCGGTGAGCGCGTCCTCGAACGACAGTCCGGTGACCATGAGCAGGTCGAGCACGATCGAACGCACCTGAGCGCGGATGACCTCCGAGGACAGCGTGGGGCGTGAGGTGACGTACGTCGTCGTCTCCGCCAGTTCGTAGAGCGCGAGCCGGCGGGCGTCCGGGAGCTCCCGACGGCCGAGGTCGGCGGCCATCTCCGAGGCGATCTCGGCGAGGTCCTCGACCATGTGGATGTAGTGCCCGGGCACCTTCTCGCCCTGCCGGACGGCGATGCTGCTGCGGCGCAAGAGCACTCGCAGGTTGCGCAGGGCGCGGGCGAGGGGTTCGAGGAGGTCGGCGATCTCCTGGACCGCCGGCAGGTGTCGGCGGCGGAAGGGGGAGGAGCGGATGACCGAGAGGCCGTCGTCGGCGAGGGATTCGAGGGTGTCGAGCGACTTCTCGAGCTGCCGTCCCCGCTCCAGGGCGCGTTCGGCGGCATCGAGATCCTCGGCGCGCAGCGC
Source organism: Mobilicoccus sp. (assembly GCA_030538585.1). Classification (GTDB taxonomy): domain Bacteria; phylum Actinomycetota; class Actinomycetes; order Actinomycetales; family Dermatophilaceae; genus Mobilicoccus. The sequence goes on along the minus strand of JAUNTP010000005.1, from coordinate 15,012 downwards.
GGCGGCGGCGTCGGCGAAGAGGTCGGACATGCTCGAGACGATCTCGGCGGTGTGTTGTCGGGGCTTGCGCAGCGGTGAGGCGGGCGTGATCGTCGCGGCCAGCAGGGCCACCGACCCGCCGACGATGGCGTCGATCCAGCGGGAGAGGGCCATCTCGGGGGCGGCCACCAAGATGGTGACGATGGCCGACTGCACCCCGGCCTGGGTCGTGGTGAGGACACCGCCGTCGAGAAAGGTCGTGATGGCCATCGCGGTGAACACGATGAGGGCGAGTTGCCAATAGCTGGCGCCGAGTACGGCGACGGCGATGTCGCCGACGAGCACCCCCACGGCCACGCCGAGCACGATCTGGACCGCTCGCTCCAGGCGTTGCCCGAACGAGAGGCCGAGCGCGACGACGGCCGCGACCGGAGCGAAGAACGGTTCGGGGTGGCCGAGGATCTCCTTGGCGATGTACCAGGCGATCGCCGCCGAGATGGCGATCTGGGCGAGGAAGAACAGCCGGGCCTGCAGTCGGCCCCACCGGTGGGAGATCGAGCGCCGCCCTCGTCGGCGGGCCGCGGCGGCACGACGCACGAACACGTCGTGCAGTTCGACCGCGTACGGCAAGGGCATGTCGTCCACGATAGGCGTCCGAGCATGCTCGTCGCCGGAAGCGACGGCGAGCGGTGGTGCGCCGGTGGGTGTCTCCTAAGCTGGGCCGGTGAGCCTCGCAACGCGTGTCATCCCGTGTCTGGACGTCGACGCCGGTCGCGTCGTCAAGGGCGTCAACTTCGAGAACCTGCGCGACGCCGGTGACCCGGTCGAGCTGGCCGCCCGGTACGACGCGCAGGGCGCCGACGAGCTGACGTTCCTCGACGTCACGGCGAGCAGCGGTGACCGGGCCACGACCTACGACGTCGTCGCCCGCACCGCCGAGCAGGTGTTCATCCCGCTCACGGTGGGCGGCGGTGTCCGCACCGTCGAGGACGTCGACCGGCTGCTGCGCGCCGGCGCCGACAAGGTGGGGGTCAACACGGCCGCCATCGCGCGCCCGGAGCTCATCGACGAGGTCGCCGCCCGGTTCGGGGCGCAGGTGCTCGTCCTGTCGGCCGACGTGCGCCGGTGGCGGGAGGACTCCGCGGGTGGCGCGCGCCCGGAGAGCGGTTTCGAGGTGACGACCCACGGCGGGCGTCGCGGGACGGGCATCGACGCCCTCGCCTGGTGCGCCGAGGCCGCGCGACGGGGTGCGGGGGAGATCCTGCTCAACTCGATGGACGCCGACGGCACGAAGGCCGGATTCGACCTCGAGCTCGTGCGGGCCGTGCGTGCCGAGATCTCCATCCCGCTCATCGCCAGTGGCGGCGCCGGGGCGGTCGAGCACTTTCCGCCGGTCGTCCAGGCCGGTGCCGACGCGGTGCTCGCCGCGAGCGTCTTCCACTTCGGGGAGATGACCATCGGTGAGGTCAAGGATGCGCTGGCGGGCTACGGGGTGCCGGTGCGCCGCTGAGCACGGCCCACGGGTGGTGCGCTCCGGAGAGGCCGACGGCCCCGGTGGGGGGGACCGGGGCCGCTGGGCCTGTCCGACAGCCGGGGGGAGGCTGAGGAGGCACTCGCCACACTAGAGGTCGCGGCTGAGCGTCATCTTCGTGAGAATCCTGCTGGGAGTATGAAGTTCGTCAAGAATGGGTCGGGTGCTCAGGGGCGGGCGGCGTTGGCGAGTCGGACGGCGTGGGCGGTGCCGGCGACGGCCCAGTGCGGGGTCGAGATCGACCGCAACCGCGTTCGCAGCTCGCGGGCGTCGAGTTCGGGAAACAGGGCCGCGGCGGTGCGGCGCGAGTGGAACGCGGTGGCGAGCAGCGAGCAGAGCATGATCGTGTGCGCGGCCTGCGGCGAGGCGCCGTCGGCGTGGTGCTCGTCGGCGAGGACGACGGCGCGGACCTCTTCGACGAGTCGCTGCTGGGCCTCGAGGTCGACGACGGGGTGGCGGGTGCGCGGCAGCATGCCGAGGACGACGTCCTCCTGGCGTCCGAGCAGCCCGGTCTGCACGAGGTGCGTGCGGGTCGCGTCGGTGAGGGGCCGGGCCGAGTCGAACACCCAGCGCCAGGGAGCGCGGGGCCGGCGGGTGGCGACCATGCGACCGAGGAGGTCGTCGAGGACCGGGTGGTCGGTGGGGGTGGGGTCGAGGACGGTGACGGTGCGGCCGGGCGCGTCGACGCGGTCGAGGTGGGCCAGATCGGCGAGCGCGGCACCGGCGACGAGCGTGGGCAGGTCGCGCAGGGCGTGGCGGCCCTCGGGGGTCGAGCCGAGAAGCAGCATGTCCTCGACGAGTCGGCTCATGCCCCGATGGTCGCAGACCACACCGTGATGGGGCGTGCGGGCGTCCACGCGGTGAAACGGCCTACGGGAGAAGTGTGTTCGACGCCGAGGCGCACGAGGGTGCCCCCGTGGCTCCGGTAGGCCTCGAGCAGGACGGCCTCGGTCTCGAGGGTGACGGCGTTGGCGACGAGACGCCCCCCCGGGCGCAGCGCGGCGAGGCACGCGTCGAGGACGCCGGGGGCGGTGAGGCCGCCACCGACGAAGATGGCGTCGGGAGTGGGCAGGCCGGTGAGGGCCCCGGGTGCCCGGCCCTCGGCGACGGCGAGCCCGGGGGCGAGCCGCTCGGCGTTGGCGCGGATGCGCGCTGCGCGCTGCGGGTGGTGCTCGACGGTGACGGCGCGGCACAGGGGGTGGGCGCGCATCCACTCGATGCCGATGCTGCCCGAGCCGCCCCCGATGTCCCACAGCATCTCGCCCGGTCGTGGGGCGAGGTGGGCGAGGGTGACGGCGCGCACCTCACGCTTGGTGATCTGCCCGTCGTGCTCGAAGGTGTCGTCGGGCAGGCCGGGGGTGCAGGGCAGGTCGCTCATGGGGTCAGCCTAGGAGCGGCCGACGACGGCGCCGGCGCGGTCGATGCAGATGACGTCGACCTCGACGGGCGCGCCGTCCAGCACGCGGCGGGCCTCCTCCGCAGCGGCGCGCGCCACCGCGTCCCCGAGGGCGACGCCGGCCTGCCGGGCGAGGGTGAGGGCGTGCAGTCCCGTCGTCCCGGCGCGGATCCCGTCGAGGAGGTCGGCGTCCCCGCCCGCGGCGGCGGCGAGCTCGGCGAGGTGGTCGAGGTTCACCTGCGAGCGCCCCGAGTGCAGGTCGAGATGCCCGGCGGCCAGCTTCGACAGCTTGGCGAACCCGCCGCACAGGGTCAGGCGGTCGACGGGGTGGCGCCGCAGGTGCTTGAGAACGGCCCCGACGAAGTCACCCATGTCGAGCAGCGCCGTGAGCGGGAGGTCGTACTCGGCGATGACGACCTTCTCCGAGGTCGAGCCCGTGCACCCGGCCACGTGGGTGTGGCCCAGCGCCCGGGCGACGTCGATGCCGCGGTGGATGGAGTCGATCCAGGAGGCGCACGAGTAGGGCACGACGATGCCCGTCGTGCCGAGGATCGACAGCCCGCCGAGGATGCCGAGGCGCGGGTTCCACGTCTTCTCCGCGAGCGCCTCACCGTCGACGACACCGACGGTCACCTCCAGGTCCGGCGCCACCCCTGCCCGCTCGGCGACCGCCGTGACGTGCTCGCGGATGAGCCGTCGGGGGACGGGGTTGATGGCGGGCTCGCCGACGTCCAGCGGCAGGCCCGGCAGGGTCACCGTGCCCACTCCGGGGCCGGCGGCGAACGTCACGCCCGCGCCGGGTGCGCCGTGGCGCACCCACGCCTGGACGACGGCGAGGTGGGTGACGTCGGGGTCGTCTCCGGCGTCCTTGGTGATGGCCGCGAGCGCGAAGGGGCCGCGCTCGTCGGCGCCCTGCTCCTCGCGGGTGAGGGCGAACGCGGGCGTGTGGCCTTTCGGCAGGGTGATCGGCGCGGGGTCGAGGAACTCACCGTTCAGCAGCGCGTGGGCGGCCGATGTGGCCGCGGCGGTCGCGCAGGCACCCGTCGTCCACCCGGGACGCAGGCCGGTGTGGGCCAGTTGCGCCTCACGCCCGCCCGTGCGGCGGGCTTCGGTTTCGCTCACGGGGCACCTCCTCGACGTTCATCCTCCCAGGTCGCCGAGGGGCTCGCCGCGGCGCCAGGGTGCACCTGGGCGGGGCGGGAGTCCTGCGACACTGGAGAACATGACGATCCGCGTCCTGCTGCTCGGTGGCACGTCCGAGGGTCGGGCCATCGCCCGCGACCTGGCGGCGATGCCCGGTGTCGAGCTCACCAGCTCACTCGCCGGTCGCGTCTCGACCCCGGAGGACCTTCCGGGGGCGGTGCGGGTCGGCGGGTTCGGCGGCGTCAACGGCCTCATGGCGCACCTGTTCGCGCAGCGGGTGCAGCTCGTCATCGACGCCACGCACCCCTTCGCGGCCGAGATGACCCACAACGCCGCCAAGGCCTGCGAGATCGTCGGCGTCCCGCTCGTGCGGGTCGATCGGCCCGCGTGGAAGGCCCGCCCGGGCGATGTGTGGCACGAGGTCGACACCGTGCCCGAGGCCGCGGAGCTCGCCGACCGGATCGGCACCCGGCTGTTCGTCACGACGGGGCGGCAGGAGGCGAACGCGTTCGCCGGGGTGCGTGCGTGGTGCCTGCTGCGCAGCATCGAACCGCCCGAGCCGCCGCTGCCGGTCCGTCACGAGATCCTCCTCGGCAAGGGGCCGTTCCTCGTGCCCGAGGAGAGCGCGCTCATGATCGACCGCCGCATCGACTGTCTCGTCACCAAGAACAGCGGGGGCGGGTCGACGGTGGCCAAGATGTGGGCCGCGCGCGAACTCGGCATCCCCGTGGTCGTCGTGCGACGGCCCCCGCTGCCCCGCGGCCTCGCCTGTGTGCCCGACCCGGAGTCGGCGATCGACTGGGTGAGCGCGCGGGTGCGCGGCTGAGCGTGGCCCTTACAGGTCGAAGACCTCGAACCCGATGCCGTGGGTGGTGCCGGTGAGCCGGCCACCGCCGGTGAGGATTCCCTCCAGCAGGGTGCGGGGGTCGGGGTAGTCCTCGCCGAGGGCATCCAGGTAGCGGCCGTGGGCCTCGAGGGAGGCGACCGCGGCGTCGAGGTGGCCGGTGACGTCGACGGCGTGCGTGGGCTCGGGGGCGTTGGCGAACGCGACGAACCGCACACCCGACCAGGGCTCGTCGTCGACGCCCAACTCGGGAAAGACCCACCGGTTGCCGGCGTCACGGGCGGCGTCGAGGAGGGCCGAGCCGACGGCGCGGTGGTCGGCCTGGTTGGTGCCGCCCCCGGCGAACCGTTCGCGGTGGGTGAGCCCGAACACCGCGTCCGGGCGGCGACGGCGGATCACCGCGGCGATGTGTCGCCGCAGCGTCAGGCCGTACTCGACGACCCCGTCGGGGTGATCGAGAAACTCGACGACGTCGACGCCGACCTCCGTGGCGCCGTCGCGTTCTTCCTGGGCGCGCACGGAGGCGGCCTCGACCGGGTCCATCGTGTCGATGCCCGCCTCACCGTGCGTGGCGAGGAGGTAGGTGACCGTGCGTCCCTCACCGGTCCAGCGGGCGACCGCTGCGGCGAGGCCGTACTCGATGTCGTCGGGGTGGGCGACGACCACGAGGGCCGTGCGCCAGTCGTCCGACAGCTCGGCAAGGGTGTCGGGCGTCTGCTCGCTCTGCTGCATGTCGTCTCCTCCACGGGGCGGCGTCGGGTTCAGCCTGGCACAGGGGCCCCGACTTCGTCGGGCGCGCCACGCAAGGCAGGATGGGGGTCGGTACACACCGAGGAGGAGACACATGCAGCGACGGCTCGTCGGCGTCGGGATGGGTCCCGGTGACCCCGATCTCGTCACGTGCAAGGCCGTGGGGCTGCTGCGCGCGGCCGATGTCGTTCTGGTCGGCTCCGACGACGAGCTCGGCCTGACCGAGGTCGTGGTCCGCGAGCACCTGGACGACCCGCGGACGATCCGCCGGGTGGGGCTCGTCGACGGTGACCTCGACCCCGCGGCAGCGGCACATCTGGCCGTCACCGCCTTCGAGGCCGGGGTGGGTCTCGTCGTCGTCGCCACCCTGGGCGACCCGAGCATCTACTCGAGTTTCCGCGGGCTCGCGGAGCGGGTCGGGGCGCGAGTCGACGTGACGGTCGAGGTGGTGCCGGGCATCACCGCGATGCAGGCTTTCGCGGCCACGAGCCGCGTCCCCCTCGTGGAGGGCACCGAATCGCTGACGCTGGTGCCTGCCGAGGCCGGCCTCGCGTCCTTCACCGACGCCCTGGAGCACTCCGACACGGTCGTCGCCTACGAGGGCGGCCGGTACATCGCCGCGATGCAGGGCGAACTGTCCCGCCGCGGCCGCCTGACCGGCGCCATGCTCGGGGTCGACGTCAGCCTCGACACCGAACGCATCACCCCGCTCGTCGACCGGCCCGCCGGGCCCGACCGTCCCGACATGACGACCGTCGTCGTGCCCGCGGTGCGCGACGACGCGCCGTGAGGCGCCCGTGAACCCCATCCACGTCATCGGGTACGTCGGGCAGCATTCCACCCTGTCGCCCGCGCTCAGCGACGCGGTGGCCCGTGCCGACCTCGTCGTCGGAGGGCGCCGACACCTGGACTCCCTCGACGTCCCCGACGAGCGACGTGTCGTCCTCGGACCGCTCGACCCCGCCATCGAGGCGATGAGCCACCGCGGGGATCGGCGGGTGCTCGTCGTCGCCAGCGGTGACCCCGGCTTCTTCGGCATCGTGCGTCGCCTCGCCGACGAGGGGCTGCCGCTGGTCGTCACGCCCGCCCCGTCCTCGATCGCGCTCGCCTTCGGGCGGCTGGGGATGGCGTGGGAGGACGCCCAGATCGTCTCGGCTCACGGGCGCGACCTCCGTCCCGCGCTCAACGTCGTACGGGCCCACCCCACGGTGGCGGTCCTCACCACGGTCGGTGCCGGCGTGCGCGAGATCGCGGCCGGCCTGGGCGCCTGGCCGCGCACGCTGTTTCTCCTCGAACGGCTCGGCGAGGAGGGGGAGCGGGTGCGCCGACTCACCTGCCAAGAGGCCCTCGCCCTGGACGACGTGCGCGAGCCGAACGTCGTCATCGCGGTGGAGGACTCGGTCGAGGCGCCGAGGGGGCAGGGGCGGACGCTCACCTGGCGGCTGGGCGACACCGGCCGCACCCGGCCTACCGTCGACCCGGCGGGGGCGCTCGTGGCGGGGATGCTCGGTCTGCGTCCGGGGGAGCTGTGCGCCCTGTACGGCGACGGGCTCGCCGGTGTCGCTGCGGCGGTGAGCGACCGCGGCGCGGCACTGCGGCGCCTGCCCGACGCGGAGCCCACCACCGATCTGCCGGCCCTCGACGAGCCCGATGTCCTCTGCCTCGCGGCGACCGCCGCCGACCTGCCGGAGGTGTTCGTCGCCGTCGCGGACCTGCTGCGCGGGGCCCGGGCCGTCGCGGTGCTCACCGACGAGGACGGTCTGGAGGTGTCGGCGCGGGCGCTCGCCGGGTTCGGCGCGGTTCGCCTGACGGTGCCTCGCGTGCAGGATCACCCGGGTGAGGACACCGCGGGGGAGAGGGGCGCCCACCTGTTGCTCGCCACCCGCCCCGGGTCGCCGTGATGAGGCTCGTCGTCGGGGTGGGCTGCCGGGAGGCCACCGAGGCTGCCGTGTTGCGTGAGCATGCCGAGTCGGTGCTCACCGACGCCGGGTGGAGCCGCGAGGACGTGGACCTTCTCGTCACCGTCGCCGGTCGCGAGCATCACCCCGCGGTCCGCTCCCTGGCCGAGGCCTGGGGGGTCGACGTCGTGGGGTATCCGCGCGAGCGCCTCGCGACGCAGGACGTTCCCACTCCCAGCCCGCGGGTCGCCGCCGCCTCCGGCACGCCGAGCGTCGCCGAGGCTGCCGTCCTCGCCGCGGACGCGATCCTGCGGCTGCCCAAGCAGACCACCCCCATGACCAGCGTCGCCGTCGGCGAGCTGATGACAGGAGCAGCATGACCGTCCACTTCATCGGTGCCGGACCTGGGGCCGCCGACCTCATCACCCTGCGGGGGCTGCGGCTCATCGAGTCCAGCCCGGTCTGCCTGTACGCCGGCGCTCTCGTGCCGCAGGAGATCCTCGACCACGCCCCCGCTGGTGCGCGGCTCGTCGACACCGCGGACCTCGACCTCGACGCCATCACCGCAGAGCTCGTGGCGGCGCACGCGCGTGGTGAGGACGTGGCCCGCCTGCAGTCGGGGGACCTGTCGGTGTACTCGGCGGTGTCCGAACAGATCCGCCGCCTCGAGGCCGCGGGAGTGCCCTACAGCCTCACCCCGGGGGTGCCCGCGTTCGCCGCGGCGGCCGCGGCGCTGGGCCAGGAGCTCACGGTGCCGACGGTGGGGCAGAGCGTCATCCTCACCCGCGCCAGCCGCAACGCCACCGCGATGCCGCCGGGCGAGGAGCTCGCCGAGTTCGCCCGTACCGGAGCCCTGCTCGTCCTGCACCTCGCCACCGGCCTCGTCGAGGACGTCGTCGAGACCCTCCTGCCGCACTACGGTCCGGACACTCCGGCCGCCGTCGTCGCGATGGCGAGCCGGGAGGACGAGATCGTCGCCCGGTGTCGCCTCGCCGACCTCGCCACGACGGTGCGCGGGCACGGCATCCGGCGCACCGCGTTGCTGCTCGTCGGTCGAGTCCTGGAGGCCGGTGATTTCGCCGACTCCCACCTGTACTCGACCGCCTGCGCCGCAGCCCGCCGCGAGACGCCCCTACCGCCGCCGGTGGACGCCTTCCGCAGCTGAGGCCGCACCTCTAGGCTGATCGACGTTCCGCCCGAGCACGTGGCGGCCGAGAACGGGAGACGACATGAGGCGTTGGTGGGCGGTCCTGGGGATGCTCGGACTCGTGCTGGCGGGGTGTACCACCGCGACCGAGACTCCGGCAGCCACCCCTACGCTGACGGAGTCGGTGGCCGACCTGGACCCGGCGAGCCTGGTGGATGCTCGCACGCCCTACATCGGGGACAACTCGGCCGTCCTCGCCGCGCTGGGAGCGGTCGGTCTGCCCGTGGGGGACTTCACGATGGAGATCCACTCCGATGCCGAACCGTACGGCCTCGGCCTCGCGCTGTCGGAATGGCCGGAGGATGTCGACCGCGACGAGGCGATGACCCGCCGCAGCGCGCTGCTGCTGGGGCTCATCGGGAACGCGGAGTACATCGAGTGGTCCGGCCCCGGCAGCGAGCCGGCGCACCGCGTCGACGTGGCCGATGCGGACGCCGCGACCGGGCGCGACGTCAAGGACGCCCTCCAGGACGAGGCCGGTGCGCGAGAGGTGCTCGACGCCCTCGGCTGAGGGTCAGGGACCCAGCGCAGCGACGATGTCGCTCTCGATGTCCGAGGGCTTGACGTGCGGCGCGTATCGCGCGATGACCTGGCCGTCGCGGCCGATGAGGAACTTGGTGAAGTTCCACTTGACGCGGTTGCCGAACAGGCCGCGCTTGCTGCTGCGCAGCCACCGCCACAAGGGGTGGGCGCGGCGCCCGTTGACCTCGATCTTGGAGAACACCGGAAAGGTCACGTCGTACTCCGTGCGGCAGAACGCGGCGATGGCGGCGTTCGAGCCGGGCTCCTGGCGGGCGAACTGGTTGCACGGAAAACCGAGGACGACGAAACCCTGGTGTTGGCGTCGCTGCCACAGGTCTTCGAGGGCGAGGTACTGGGGGGTGAAGCCGCACTTGCTCGCGGTGTTGACGACGAGGACGACCTGCCCCGCGTAGTCGGACAGGAACTGGCGATGGCCGTCCAGCCTGACCGCATCGAAGTCCGTGAACGTCGGCATCCTCGCCTCCTGAACCTACCGCCCGCTCGGTCCAGTGTGCACGGTGTCGGGCCCGGTGTCAGCGGATCGAGACGCGGTTCGAGATGCCCTCTCATCGGCGCGATCCGAGCGAGTGTGAGGGGGCCGGTCGTTCTGTGCGTCGCTCGGCGGAGTCAGTCGAGGACGCCTTTGCGGAGTGCGACGCTGGAGCCGCGGGTGCGTTCGCCGGTGACGACGACGGCGGCGGCTCCGACGAGGTTCTCGTAGAACGCGGGACGAGGCAGGATCTCGGCGGTGACGCCCTCACCCCAGATCGCCTCGTACTCCGCCCAGATCGCCGGCCGTTCGCCGTCTTCGGGCTCGATGAGGACGACCTGGTCCTCGGCGCTGTCGTCGAGGGGCAGCAGGTGCAGCACCGCCTCCAGGAGTGTGGTGAGCGGGACACCGTCGGCGCGGATGACCTGGTGGTGGATGCTGTGCGCGGGCAGGCTCGCCTCGGCGAGGACGATCTCGTCGCCCTCACCCATCTCCATGAGGGCCTTGACGAGGTCGGGGGACAGCGCCGGGGGGATGTGTCGCAGCATGGCTCTCACTTCTCGGGGTAGCGGCGGGGGGTCCAGACGACGAGCTCGTGCTCGCCGCCTTCGTCCTGGGCGCCGACGGACGTCGGGCCGCCGTGGCGCCGGTCGACACGGGTCTGGCTCGACCCGATCACGAGCAGCGTGCGCATGTCGACGACATCGGGGTCGAGGTCGGCGAGCGTCGTGACGGTGACGCGCTGGGCGTCGGGGTCGCCGACGGCGCGGGCCACGACGACGGGGGTCGTGGGCGCGTGGATGGCGAGGAGGTCGTCGCGGATCGTGGCGACCTGGCTGCGGCGTTCGCGGCTCGCGGGGTTGTACATGGCGATGACGAGGTCGGCGCGCGCGGCGGCCTGCACGCGTTCGCGGACGACGTCGAACGGCTTGAGCCGGTCCGAGAGGGAGATCGTCGCGAAGTCGTGCCCCAGCGGTGCGCCGACGACGGAGGCGACGGCGTGGGAGGCGGTCATGCCGGGCAGCACCCGCACCGGGACTCCGGCGTAGCGCTCCTCGGCGGCGACCTCGAGGACGGCGGTGGCCATCCCGAACACGCCGGCGTCCCCGGAGGAGACGACGACGACGCGCCGGCCGCGCAGGGCGAGGTCGAGCGCGAACTCGGCCCGCTCGGACTCGACCTTGTTGTCGCTGTCGTGCTTGACCAGGCCCTCCCGGGCGGGGACGCGCCGCACGTAGGTGGTGTACCCGACGATGTCGGTGGCCCGCTCCAGCGCTGCGCTCACCTCAGGGGTGCGCCACTCCTCCCCGGCAGGCCCGAGCCCGACCACCTCGACATATCCTGCGTCCTCCCCCGCAGCGGGCGAGCGACCCCCTCCCGTTGGTCGATCTCGCGACAGTCGCTTCGCTCCTTCCTCGATCCGAGAAGGAGCGAGCGAAGCGAGCGTCTCGAGACCATCTTCCGTTCGCGCAGGCACCGCATGACCGGGGTCGGCGGCACTCGCCATCCACTCAGCAGCCCCGACAACACTGGGAATCACGGCAAGCGAGAAGTACGGCACCTTGTCAGCCTCGACCTGGTGCAAAGGCATGACGACTTCACGATCACCTTGGGCGACGCGTTCGGTGTACCAGGCCTCGTCGAGGCGTCCGGCGCGTTCGAGAGCCCGGCGGACGGTCGGGAAGGTGCGGCCGAGCTTCATGATGACGGCGGCGTCGGTGCGGGTGAGGTGCTCGGTGAGGGTGTCCTCGTCGAGGGTGCCGGGCAGCACGGTGAGCACCTCTTCCCCTTCGACGAGCGGCCGGTTGAGGGCGGCGCTGCACGCGGTGACGGAGCTGATGCCGGGGATGACGGTGGTCTCGAACCGGTGCGCGAGACGTTCGTGCATGTGTTGATACGAGCTGTGCATGAACGGGTCGCCTTCGGCGAGCAGCGCGACGGTGCGTCCGCCCTCCAGGTGGGCGGCGAGGCGGGCGGCGGCCTCGTCGTAGAACTCGTCGATGGCGCCGCGGTACCCGCCGGGGTGATCGGTGGTGCCGGTGGTCACGGGGTACTGCAGCACCTCTTCGGTCTGCCCCTCGGTGAACCACGTGTGGGCGATGGCGCGGGCGTTGGAGCCGCCGCGGGGGCCCTGGTGGTAGGCGACGACGTCGGCGTCGCGGATGGCGTCGACCGCGGCGACGGTCAGCAGGCGGGGGTCGCCGGGGCCGACGCCGACTCCCAGCAGGCGTCCGTGGCGAGCAGGGGAGTCGTTCATGCTCATTCCTTTTCGGAGGCGAGCGCGTTGAGGGCGCCGCACGTGATGGCCGAGCCGCCGCGGCGTCCGCGAACGACGATGTACTCGAGGCCCAGGTCGTTGTCGGCGAGGGCGTCCTTGGATTCGGCGGCGCCGATGAACCCCACCGGCATGCCGAGGATCGCGGCGGGGCGCCAGGGCTTGTCGGCGAGGAGGTCGAGCAGGTGGAACAGGGCGGTGGGGGCGTTGCCGATGGCGATGACGGCGCCGTCGATGCGCTCACCCCAGAGCTCGACGGCGGCGGCGGAGCGGGTCGTGCCGAGGTTGGCGGCGAGGTCGGCGACCGTCGGGTGGGCGAGCTCGCACACGACCTCGTTGTCGGCGGGCAGCCGTGAGCGGGTGACGCCGGTGCGCACCATGTTGACGTCGACGAGGATCGGCGCCCCGCCGGCGAGCGCGTCGATGGCGGCGGTCGCAGCGTTGGGGGAGAACTCGATCTCGGCGGCGAGGTCGACGCTGCCGCTGGCGTGGATCATCCGGACGGCGACGCGCTCCTCTTCGGGGGCGAAGCGGGCGAGGTCGGACTCCTCACGGATCATCGCGAACGAGCGCCGGTAGATCTCGGCGCCGTCGGTGATGTAGTCGTAGCTCACGTGCTGGTCCTTCCGATGAGGTGGGCGAGCCGGTCGCGGCCGGGGCCGGTGGGGGAGCCTGCGGCGGGGGCGCCGGAGACCTCTGCCGTGGCGTAGACCTCGCCGAGGGCGACGGCTTCACGGTGGGGGCGTCGGGGGTGACCGCAGCGGCGATCGCAGCCGCTCGCGTGCACGGGCAGGTCACCGGGTGCGCTGACCTGGGCGAGGGCGGCGCGGACGTCGCCCCGCACGTCGGCGGCCGAGGACGCGCAGCCGGGCAGCCCGGTGCAGGCGCTGACAAGGGCCGCGGGGTCGGCGGGGTCGGTGATGAGGCCGAGGGCCTGGGCGCGTTCGATGACGCCCTCGGGGTCGGTCAGGCCGGCGAGGATGACGCTGCGCCACGGGGTCGTGCGGACCATGCCGTCGTCGGCGGCGGCGGCGAGGGCGCGCCAGGTGGGCGAGGGGGCCTCGCCCAGGGGGAGCAGGACGTGGGCGGCGTGGTCGCCGAGTCGCCCGGGCGGCGGTGGGTCGGTGATGGTGTCGCCGGTCGAGGTGGACTCCGTGACGGGTTGGGCCTCGGGGAACGCCGAGAAAAGCCGGTCGACGATGGTGGCGGTGATGCGGGCGCGGGCTGTGGTGTCGGCGAGGCGCCAGGTGTGTTCCCCGGCGGCGTCGCGGGCGTCGAGGAACGCGATGGCCGCACCGACGAGAGCCTTCGGGACTTCGCTGGTGGCGACGAGCAGCGCGGGAGTGCCACCGAGCACGAGTTCGGCGTGGTGGGGGGAGACCCAGCGGGCAGCGACGTCGGGGTCGAGGGCGAGGACATCGCCGCGGCCGTCGTCGAGGCCGAAGAGGAACCGGCCGGAGAGGTCGGCCGTGCGGGTCTGGCTGACGAGCAGCCGGTCGAGGGCGCGCACGGTCGACGTGAGGTCGCCGCTGTGCCCGTGCCCGTCGAGTCCGGCGGCGGGGGTGGCGACGATGTTGCGGACCCGCTCGTGCTCGATCGACGGCAACAGCCCGGCGTCGGTGAGGACGTGCTGCAGGCGTGGAGCGGCATCGGTGGCCAGGCCGCGGATCTCGATGTTGCCGCGGGCCGTGAGCGACAGGCGTCCGTCACCGAGGGCGTCGGCGGCGTCGGCGAGCGCCACGACCTGCGCGGCCGTGAGCAGTCCACCGGGAAGACGCACCCGGGCGAGCAGCCCGTCTGCGGCCTCGTGCAGACGCAGCGCACCGGGGCAGCGGTCGTCACGGGCGGGGGAGTGCGTGGCCATGCCTGCGAGCCTATCGGCCGCCCAGGTGTGGCCGCGCCCAGCCCGGCCGACGTCACATCCGGTGGGGGCGGCCCCATCCTCACCGTCGGTCGATTTCGAGACGCTTCGCTCCTCGACCAACGCGGGGGCCCCAATCTCCGTTGGTCGAGGAGGAGCGAAGCGACGTCCCGAGACCACCCCGACCTGACGTGGTGTCGAATGGGTGATGGTCGCGAGGCGCTGCGCTCGACCAACGCGGGCGCCCCATCTCCGTTGGTCGAGGAGGAGCGCAGCGACGTCTCGAGACCACCCCGACCTGACGTGGTGTCGAATGGGTGATGGTCGCGAGGCGCTGCGCTCGACCAACGCGGGCGCCTCATCTCCGTTGGTCGAGGAGGAGCGCAGCGACGTCTCGAGACCACCTCAGGACAGCGCATAAGCCCCCCACGGGGTTAACTGGCCAAGATTCCTCACTGCATTCCATAGCGTTCTCAAACGAACGCCTGTATGATGTAGACATGCTCACCGCAGAGGTTCGAGACCCAGCCTCACCCGCCGACGTCCTGTCACTGGGTGAGGCCGAAGAACGTCTGCTCGTGAGCTCCGGGGTGGTCAACCGAGCCATGGCCGAAGTCGTCGCCACGGTGGCCGAGATGATGGGTCAAGGTGATGCGTGGCTGGGGTGGGGGTACACCTCGGTCAACCAGTGGCTACGGGTGCGGGCGGGGTTGTCCTCCGCGCGGGCCTCGGCGGTGGTGGCGGCGGCGGAGCGCTTTCAGGAGTTGCCGGCCACGATGAGCTTGTTCGGGCAGGGTCGGATCACGTTGGAGCAGGTGTCGGTGATCGTCGCGCACGTGCCCGCCGAGTTCGAAGCATCAGTGGCCGACATGGCGCCGCTGGCGACGGTCGATCAGTTGCGGCGGGCTACGAAGGAGTACTCCTTCAGCGAGGAGACGCCCAGCGAGCCGGCTCCGGCGCAGGAGGAGTCGACACTCTCGATGAGGTATACCCGCGGTGGGCGGTTCTCGCTGCGGTTCGAGGGCTCCGCCGAAGAGGGTGCCCTGATCGAGAAGTCCGTTGATGAGATCAAGGACGCGTTGTGGCGTCACCTCAACGGCACGGAGGGCTCGGATG
>JAUNTP010000172.1 GCA_030538585.1 Mobilicoccus sp. | reverse complement strand
GTGGTTGCGAGACGTCGCTTCGCTCCTCCTCGACCAACCGTGGGGTGGGTGACTGGGTGGCCGCCGGGGGTCAGTACCCGCGCGAGTGGGTCTTCTGGCGGACGTACAACTGCCGCCGCACCTTGGCGACCAGGGAGCCGTCGGTGGCGAGGACGTCGGTCTCGACCCAGTGCAGCACCTTGGCGCCGCCCTCGGCCTTCGCGCGCAACTCCTCGATGAGGTCGTCGGTGACGACGATGGTGGCGCGCACGTCGGTGCGGCCCGGCGCGACGAACTCGATCTCGGCCCGCTTGTCCCACACGATGTACTCCGGCCCGAGCCGCTGCCCGACGAGGATCATCCAGAACGGGTCCGTCATCGAGAACATCGACCCGCCGTACTGCGTGCCGACGAAGTTGCGGGTCACGGGGTTGAGCTTGAGCTCCACGGTCGCGCCACGAAACCCGGTCGCGATCTCGACCACCCGGATGCCGGCGAACCGGAACGGCGGCCACAAGTTCATGCCACGCCGCAGCATGACGGGATCGCTCAACACCTCACGCCACGTGGGCATGCGGGCGGTGAGCGAGGACAGATCGCCGGCGCGGGGCAGAGAAGCCATGAGCTGATCTTTCATCACACGCCGCACGGCCCGTGGGAAAGAGCTCCCCCGGGCCGTGCGAACACATCGGTCACTGGCGCGTGCGACGCCGTACCTCACGCGGCGTCGCACGGCCCCGATCACTCGGCGTACAGGGCCTCGATGGTGTCCTCGTACTTGCTCGACACCGCGCGACGACGCAGCTTCATGCTGGGCGTCAGGTCACCCGAATCGACGGTGAGGTCGTTCTCGAGGAGCGTGAACTTCTTGATCGTCTCCCACCGGTTGAGGCCGGCGTTGAGCTCGTCGATGTAGCCCTGCACCATCTGACGCGCCTTGTCGCTGGTGACGATCTCCTCGTACGACGCGCCGCTCATCCCGTTCGCCTCGGCCCACTTGGCCGCGGCCTCCGGGTCGAGGGTGACGAGCGCCACCGCGTAGTTGCGCTGGTCGCCGACGACGAGGAACTGGCCCACGTACGGGCACAGCTGCTTGAAGCGGGCCTCGATGAGGGACGGCGAGATGTACTTGCCGCCGGAGGTCTTGAACACGTCCTTCTTACGATCGGTGATCGAGACGAACCCGTTCTCGTCGATCTCACCGATGTCGCCGGTGCGGAAGTAGCCGTCCTCGGTGAACGCCTCGGCCGTCGCGTCGGGCTTGTTGTGGTAGCCCTTCATGACGCCCGGACCCTTGACGAGCACCTCGCCGTCCTCGGCGATCTTGATGTCGGTGCCCGGCAGCGGCCACCCGATCGAGCCGTGCTTGTGCGTGCCCGGGTCGAGACGGTTGACCGTCGTCGCCGCCGAGGTCTCGGTGAGGCCGTAGCCCTCGGTGATCGGCAGACCGACCGAGCGGAACCACCACGACAGTTCGGGCTCCAGGCGCGCCGACCCGGAGATGAACAGGCGGATGCGCCCGCCGAAGCGCTCCTTGATCTTGGAGAACACGAGCTTGTCGGCGATGCGGTGCTGCGCCTTGAGCCCTGCCGGGATGGCCTTGCCAGCCTCCTCGTGCTCGGCGACCTTGCGCCCGACCCCGAACGCCCACGCGATGAGCTTGGCCTTGGCGCCGGTGGCCTCACCGAGGGTGGCGTTGACGCCCGCGTACGCCTTCTCGAAGATGCGCGGCGCGGCGCCCATCCACGTCGGCTTGACGATGGCGAGGTTGGGCACGATGCGGTCGATGCGCCCGTCGACGCACGTGGGCGAGCCGGTGGCGACGGCGATCATGATGAGCACGTTGCCGAACACGTGCGACAGCGGCAGCCACAGGTAGGCGAGGTCGTCGTCGCTGAGGATGGCGATCGAGGCGGTCGCAACACCCTCGTACACGAGCGAGTCGTGCGTGAGCTCGGCACCCTTGGGGTTTCCGGTCGTGCCGGAGGTGTAGATGATCGTCGACAGCGACTCGGGGGTGAGGGCGTCGATGCGGGACTGCACGAGGTTCGGTTCGGCCTCCAGCCGCGCCCGGCCGCGCTCGATGAGCTGATCGAGAGACATGACCCAGTCGTCGAGGGCCCCGTGACGCTCTTCGGCGCCGAGGTCGAACACGACGACGGCGACGACGTCGGGCAGCTCGTGACGGCGCACCCGCAGCTTCTCGACCTGACCCATATCCTCGGCGAACACGACGCGGCTGCCCGAGTCACCGAGAATGTAGGAGACCGCCTCGGCGTGGCTCGTCGGGTAGACCGTCGTCGTCGCGGCACCGGCGAGCATGATGCCCCAGTTGGCCCAGATCCACTCCTTGCGGGTGGAGGAACAGATCGCGACGCGCTCCCCCATCTCGACGCCCAGGTCGATGAGACCCGCGGCCCACGTGCTCACCTCGTCCCAGGTCTGCTGCCAGGAGACGTGGACCAGATCTTCCCCCTCGAAGAACAGGTAGCCGTCCGCGCTGGGTGTGGCTTTGACGCGCTGCTGAAGCAGGTGGGCGCACGACGGCGGCCGCCCCTCGATCAGCGAGCTGTTGTAGGCCTCGTTCTTGGCGTTCTGGACCGTCACGCGATCTCCTCCCCAGTGCCCTCGTCGGCACCTGGTCGTGTGCACTTGTCGGGGATTCTGCCAACGACCGTGGGCAGGCGGAAGAGAAAAGCTACTCGCCGGTCGGTTCTGTGCGACGAACGGTCAGGATGCTCCGTGCCTGGTCGACGTCGACGGCCATACGTTCGACCAGCTCCTCGACACCGTCGAAGCGGAGCATCGGGCGCAAATGTTCGACGAATTCGACGGCCACTCGCTCGCCGTACAGGTCGAGATCGGTGCGGTCGAGGACGTACGCCTCGACCGTGCGGCGGACGCCGTCGAACGTCGGGTTGGTGCCGACGGAGATCGCTGCCGGGAGCCGGTGATCGGCGTCGTCGGTGGGCAGGTCGGGGCGCACGAGCCACCCGGCGTAGACGCCGTCGGCGGGGACGAGGCCGTCGCTGTCCTGCGCGAGATTCGCGGTGGGGTAGCCGATCTCGCGGCCCCGGTGCTCGCCGTGCACCACGGTGCCGGCCACGGCGTGGGGCCGGCCGAGCACCCGATCGGCGCCGGCGACGTCGCCGGCGTCGAGGAGGGTGCGGACCTGGGTGGAGGACCACCGGCCCGGCTCACCCGAGGTGGTCTCGCCCTCGTCGGTGATGGCCTCGACGTCGAACCCGTGGCGCCGCCCGAGGGTGGTGAGGGTGTCGACGTCACCGGAGTTGCGGACCCCGAAGCGGGTGTCGCGCCCGACGACGACCGCGCGAGCATTGAGCGCGTCGACGAACACCTCCTCGACGAATCTATCGGGTGTCCACGTGGCGAGATCACGGGTGAACTCCATGACGAGGACCCCGTCGAGGCCGACGTCGGCGAGCAGCTCGAGCCGCTGCTCCAGGGAAGCGATGAGCGCGGGTGCGCGCTCGGGGAAGAGCACGGCGATCGGGTGGGGCTCGAACGTGACCGCGACCGCCGGCACACCGGCCTCACGGGAGCGTGCGAGCAGGCGCGTCAGAACGGCGCGGTGGCCGCGGTGGACACCGTCGAAGTTCCCGAGGGTCACGACGCTGCCGGTCAGGTCATCGGGAATGTCGGTGAGGTGGGTCCATCGCTGCACGTCGCCACTCTAACGGCGCATCACGGCCGGGCCGTTCGCCGGTGACGGGTGGGGGCTCACCGACTCAGATCCACGACGGTGACCCCCGCGGGCATGTCCACGAGCGCGTCGGGGGCCTCCTCCAGCGCGACGATGCGTGCGACGAGCGCGCCGAGGTCGACCCGGCACGCCACCTCCAGCATCGCCGGATAGTCGATCGCGGCGAGCCCGTGCGTGCCGTGGACCGACAACTCCCGCGCGACGACGCGATCCATGGGCAGCGGGGTCATCGCGTGTGCTCCCAGCAGCAGACCGGCTTGCACGTGCCGGCCCCGACGGCGCAGGGACAGCACCGATTGGAGAGCGACCTGCGGGTGCCCGATGGCGTCGAGGGAGACGTGGGCCCCGCCCGTGACCTCGTGAACGGCGGCAGCGACCTCGGCCGCGTCGAGTCCGCGGGCGTCGAGGACGGAGGTCGCGCCGAGCTGACGAGCCTGATCGAGGGCCGCCGGGTCGACGTCGACGGCGATGATCTGCGCCCCCAGGTCACGCGCCACGAGCAGCGCCGAGCACCCCACGCCGCCCATGCCGTGGACCGCGAGCCACTGGTCCGCAGCGAGCCCGCCGTGCCCGATCACCGCGCGATAGGCGGTGGCGAACCGACACCCGAGCGACGCCGCAGCGACATCGTCCAAGGCATCCGGGACCGCGACGAGGTTGGCGTCGGCGGCGTGGACCACGACGAGGTCGGCGAATGACCCGTGGTCGGTGAAGCCCGGTTGGCGCTGGTGGGGGCACACCTGCGCGTCCCCGGCCCGGCACCAGTCACAGCGACCGCAACCGCACACGAACGGCACCGTGACCCGCTCACCGCCCGACCAGCGACGCACGCCCGCGCCGACCGCCTCGACCGTGCCGACGAACTCGTGGCCCGGCACGTGAGGCAAGGCCACGGGGTCGGCGCCACTCCAGGCGTGGTGATCGGAGCGGCAGACTCCGGTGGCACCCACACGCACCCTCACCCCATCGGGCGGTACGGACGGGGTGGGGATGTCCCGAACCCTCGGTCGCTGCCCATAGGCGTCGTAGACGACCGCGCGCATCAGGCCCCCGCTGCCCGATGGAGCACCCTGAAAGCCTCGAGGACCACCGGCATGTCGGGTGCGAAGCCCCGGTCGTGGTCGGCGTGCTCGCTGAAGAAGCGTTCGTGGGCGCGACGCCAGGCCGCGAGGCTGCCGTCCCCTTCGCCCTCGGCGGCCGCGTGCTCCTCGTCAACCTCGTCGAAGGGAACGACCCGCACGGCGGTCGTGACGATCAACGCCGCCGGTCGCCCCTGCCCGTCGAGGACGATCGACAACTGTCCGCGCTGCGGCACCGGCTCCCCCGACGCCTCGTAATCCCACAGCGCGCTCGCCGTCGCGGTCTTGCGTCCCGCGAGGACGAGGTCGAGCAGCGCGTCGGCCTGCGCCGGCGTGCCCCCGAACGACCACGCGGGCGGCGTCATCGCGTCGTGGGGGTTGGGCCCGAAGTAGCCCGTCGCGACGTTGAGCTTGGCGCGGATCTTCGCATCGGCCCAGAACGACTCGACCTCGGGGTGCTCCGGTGGGGTCTGCATGGACGCACTCTACGGACGAGCGCCGCGCCATTTACGCTGCCCTGGTTGCTCCTTCGAGACCGCAGGACGGTGGCATGGGCCCGGTGGTGTTGGCGTTGATCTCGGCGCTGGCGTACGGCGTGAGCGACTTCTTCGGCGGGCTCGGCGCGCGACGCGTGCCCGTGCTGCGCATCCTCGTGGCCGCCTACCCGATTTCAGCGGTCATCATGACGGTGGTGGCGCTCATCGTCGGTGGGTCCAGTTCGAGCGCCGGGCTGGCGTGGGGCATGTTCGGCGGCATCGCCTTGGCCGCCGCCGCATGGACGTTCTACGCAGCCCTCGGCTCCGGCCCCATCAGCATCGTCTCCCCGCTCACGGCACTCGTCAGCGCTGCGATCCCCCTGGTGGTGGGCCTCGGTCTCGGGGAGCGGCCCGACCTCTCCTCACTCATCGGCGTCCTCATCGCTCTCGTGGCCGTGGTGCTGGTCAGCATGTCGCCGCACGCCGACACCAAGGCCACCCACCCGTTCACGGTGCACGTGGCGATGCTGACGTTGGCTGCCGGGGCCCTCTTCGCGTTGAGCGTCATCTTCACCGCGCAGATCCCCGCCGACTCCGGCCTGTGGCCGTTGGTGGCGGCGCGGTGGGCGGCGACGGCGTCGATCGTCGCCGTGGCCCTGCCCCTGCGGAGCCTCACCCCGCCGCGGGGCGCCGCCCTCGGCTACGCCGGCGGGGTCGGCGTCCTCGACTGCGTGGCGCACATCGCCATGATGATCGCCCTGCAGCAAGGGCTGCTCTCGATCGGCAGCGTCGTCATCGCGCTCTTCCCGGCCGTGACCGTCGTCCTCGCCGTGGTGCTGCTGCGCGAACGCCTCACCCTCGTGCAGGTCGTCGGCCTGGCGCTCGGTGTCGCGGCGATCGTCCTCATCAGCCTCTGACCATCGGAGCCTCGGGAGGCCCCCCACCCCCACCCCGTTGGTTGAGGAGGAGCAAAGCGACCTCTCGAAACCATGGTGCGTTCGCGGGAGAGTCTGGGAGATGTCTCGAGACGTCGCTTCGCTCCTCCTCGACCAACTGTGAGTCGGGGGTGCAGTCGGTCGGTCGAGGGGCCATCGCCTAAGCGCCGACGCGGCGCACGATCTCCCGGACCACGCTGTCGGCGTGCTTCTCGGGCAGCCAGTGGTCGCCGTCGACCTCGACGAACCGGTAGTCGCCGTGGCAGTAGTGGGCGGTGCGTTCGGCGGCGGCCCGGCCCAGGGTGGGGTCGTGCCGCCCCCACACGAGCGTGGTCGGCACGGTGAACCGGGGGAAACGGCCGCCGGACCGTTGACCCCGGGCAAGCATGCCGCGGTACAGACCCACCGCGCCGCGGGCTCCCTCGCGGTCGCTCATCGCGTCGGCGTAACGGGCCCAGTGCTCTGCGGGCAGACCGGCCAGCGGGAACCGGCGGGTGCGGGCAGCGGTCATCAGCACCGTCTCGGGCAGGAACGGCACCTGCATCGGCGCGAAGTACCAGCTCTTCAGCGCCTGCGTGGAGTGCTTCGAGGCCCACGCGATGGCCTTGGGGTGCGGGGTGGACAGCACCGTGAGAGTCCGGACCCGGTCGGGGTGCCGCCGCGCCACCGACCACGCGATGGCTCCACCCCAGTCGTGACCGACGAGATGCACCGCATCGAGCCCGGCCTCATCGAGCAGGGCCAGGACGTCCGCCACGACCTCCTCGATGCGGTAAGCGCTGCGCGCGGTGGGCCGGGCCCCTGCCGACATCCCGCGGGTGTCGGGCGCCAGAGTCCGAAATCCCTGCGCGTTGAGGCGGCCGGCGACCTCGTCCCACGCCGCGGAGGTCTGCGGAAATCCGTGCAGCAGCACGATGGTCCGCTCCGGCGGCGCATCGGCCGGCCCTGCGTCGCGCACGGTGAAGGTCAGGTCGTCGCGGCGAAAGGTCTCCATGGGCACCCCTGCGATCGATGAAAGGGCCGACCGCCCGACCCTAGCGCGCCCCGACCTCACCCTGGAGCCGCGAGGCCCACCTTGGGCAGCCGGACTCACGCTGGGACGCCGGACTCACG
>JAUNTP010000171.1 GCA_030538585.1 Mobilicoccus sp. | reverse complement strand
CGGCGGCGACGACGGCTTGCCCGGCGCTGTCGGCCCACACGAAGTCGACGCCGAACCAGTCGAAGCCACCGAGCAGGAGCGCGCCGCCCGCGAGGACCAGCCACACCATGAGGATGAGTCCGAGGGACAGCGGGAGCGATCCACGCTGCAGAGCACCGGTGACCTCGAGGGAGGAGCGGTCGAGGGAGCGCATGACGGCGCGGTAGCTGCGCTGGCCGTACCCGACCTTGCTCTCGGTCGCGACGCTGCGCGGGAAGAGCAGCAGGTGCGCCCCGATGCCGACGGCCCACGTGATGAGCGACAGCACGAGCGCGACGTTGAAGCCGTGCCAGAGGCCGAGGTAAGAGGTGGTGGCCACCTCTCCGACGGTGTCGGCGTAGGCGATGAGAGGCGCCTCGATGGCGCGTGAGGCCGGCCCCGCGAGCAGGGTGAGGACGGCGAGGGTGGCGGGCACCCCGACCACGGTGCGCGGGAGGTCGTGTAGGTGGATCTCGTCGACGCCCTGTTTGGTCCCGAACGCGCCCTGAATGAACCTCAAGCTGTACATGAGGGTGAGGATCGACCCGAGGACGAGGACGCCGAGAACGATGACCGGCTGCAACGCGGCGAGGCCCAGGTCGCCGGAGGCCACGCCGCCGAGGGTCTCCCCGATGCCCTTGGTGAAGGCTCCGTAGGCGGCCTCCTTGGCGACGAAGCCGAGCATGGGCGGCAACCCGGCCATCGACGCGGCGGAGATGCAGGCCGTGACGAACGCGACCGGCATGGTGCGCCACAGCCCGGTGAGCCGGCGCAGGTCTCGCGTGCCGGTGGCGTGGTCGACAGCGCCGACGACGAGGAACAGGGACGACTTGAAGAGGGCGTGGGCAAGCAGGACGGTGATGCCCGCGAGCGCCGCGTTGGCGGTGCCGAAGCCGGTGAGGACGACGAGGAACCCGAGCTGACTCACCGTGCCGTAGGCCAGGAGCAGCTTGATGTCAGTCTGCCGAAGAGCGGAGATCGCGCCCATGAGCATGGTCGCGCCACCGAGGACGAGCACCGTGGGCGCCCACGCCGGGAGGTCGGCGTACGCGGGGGCGAGACGGGCCACGAGATAGATGCCGGCCTTGACCATCGCCGCGGCGTGCAGGTAGGCGCTGACGGGCGTCGGGGCGGCCATGGCGCCGGGCAGCCAGAAGTGGAACGGGATGATCGCCGACTTGCTGAGCGCTCCGACGAGGAGCAGCACGACGGCGCTGGAGGTGTAGATGTCGGTGCCGCCGTATTCGAGGATCTCCGAGAGTCGGTAGCTGCCCGCCTGCTCCCCCAACATCACGAGCCCGACAAGCATCGCGAGGCCACCGAAGGTCGTGACGACGAGCGCCTCCATCGCGGCCGACCGCGAAGCCCGGCTCTCGGGACGATGCCCGATGAGCAGGTAGGACAGGATGGTCGTGAACTCCCAGAAGATGAACAGGATGAGCACGTCGTCGCTGGTGACGAGCGCGAGCATGGCGCCGGCGAACGCGAGGAGGCACGCGGCGAAGCGGCCGAGGCCGGGCTCCTCGTCGTCGAAGTAGCCCACGCAGTACACGAGGACGAGGACGCCGACCACCGAGACCACGAGCGTGAGCAGCCACGCCAGCACGTCCATGCGGAAGGCCAACTCCAGGCCGAGGGAGGGGATCCATCGGACCACCTCGACCAGCGGGGTGCCCGCGGCGATGGCGGGATAGGACAGCAACGCCCAGACAGCCGTGACCGCCGGGGGAAGTGCGAGGAGCCAGAACGCCCTGCTTCCGAGACGTCCCACCAGGGTCGGCGCGAGCACGGCCAGCCCTAGATGGGCAGCGATGAGGGCGATCATGCGTGAGGGCCTCCGAGCTGTCGTGAGGTGCCATTCTAACCGGGCGCGGGCACCGGTCAGGGACGGGTCGTTGAAGTGCGGGATACGTTTCGGCGGGTGTGCGGCAGGGGGTTCAGTGCCTCGCAGAGAGGACGCTCGGGAACGCGTCGGTGTAGGAGCGCCACCGCCCGGCTGCGGTCTGCGTCGTCTCCGCGAGCAGGACCGCGCAGGCCACGGCGCGCGCCGTGACGAGCGAGGCGAGGGTGAGCAGGTCGTGCATCCCCGCGAGGTCGGGCGGGGGTCGCACGCCGGTGGCGACTCCGAAGAGGGTGTCGCCGTCGAGCATCGTGTGTGCTGGTCGGGCGGCGATGGCGATGCCGTCATGACCCACCCCCGCGAGCTTTGCGCACTGGGCTGTGGTCAGGGTGGCGTCGGTGGCCACCACGCCGATCGTCGTCGCCATGCCGGGACGCCCGACGGGCTGCGGCGGCAGATCGGCGACGGCGGCGCGGGCGTCCGCGACCTCGTCGGCGGTAGGGCGGCCCAACCTGCCGCCGGGCACGTCGGCGTCGGTGAGCAGGTCGGCGGCGAAGAGGACGCCGGCGTCGTCGACGACCTCGCCGAGGCTGTTGCACACGACGAGGGCCGCGACGACCGTCCCGTCGGCGCAGAGGGCACTCGCGGTCCCGACGCCCCCCTTGAAGCCGCCCGCCTTCGCGCCTCGCCCGGCGCCGACACACCCCTGCTCCACCGGTCCACCGGCGCGGGCCGCGCGGTAGGCGGCGACACCGGTCTCCCGGTCGGGGCGGGCTCGGAAGTCGCCGCCACGCCCCAGGTCGAACACGACGGCGGCGGGGACGATGGGCACGACCTCGCCGGCGCCGCCCATGGGCAGGCCGATGCCGTCACGCTCGAGTTCGCCCATGACCCCGTCGGCGGCGGCGAGCCCGTAGGCGCTGCCGCCGGTGAGGACGATGGCGTGGACCCTCTCGACGACGTTGCGGGGGTCGAGCAGGTCGGTCTCCCTCGTGCCGGGGCCACCGCCCCGGACGTCGACGCCCGCGACGACCCCGTCGGCGTGTGTCGCCGGGTCGGCCGTGACGACGGTGGTCCCCGACAGCGACCTCTCGGCCTCCGCGGCCGCCTGCCCGACCTGGAGTCCCGCCACGTCGAGCAGGCTGTTGGTCGGTCCGCTCGTGTTCTGCGTCATACCGCTCTCCCTCGTGCAGGACTCATCTCAGGCGCTGTCGCGGTCGCATTCCTGATTGCGCGCGACCTTCGCCCTCGTAACCTACGCTGACGTAAGTCCCAGCGTCGCAGGAGGATGTCGTGAGCCACTCGAATCTGCTGTCCTGGCTGAACGAAGCCATGGTCACCCATGCCGATCTCGTGGCCCTGGCGGTGCGGCGCGGCGATGACGTGCAGCGCACCACGTACACCGACCTCGACGAGCGGTCCTCGGCCCTGGCCCTCGGCCTGCTCGACCTCGGGTTGTCGGCCGGTGACCGGGTCGGCATCCTCGCCCCCAACTCGCCCGAGTGGACCCTCGTCGACCTCGCCTGTCTCAAGGCGGGCCTGGTCAGCGTGCCGCTCTACACGACGAGCACGCCGGGCCAGATCGCCCACGTCCTCGGCGATTCCGGTGCCCGCCTCGTTGTGGCAGGCACCGCCGACCTGCTCGATCGGGCTGCGCAAGCCGTTCGTCAGGAGTCGATGGACGTCCAGCTCCTCCTCGCCGACCGCGGCGTCTGGGGTGCCGACGCTGCGTCCGCCGACACCGCGCCCGTGGGCAGCCCCCATCGCAGGATCTCCGAGCTCATCGACACGATGGACGACGCGGGGCGGGGGCGCCTCGCGTCACTCGCGCAGGCCGTCGACCCGGGCGACCCGGTGACGATCATCTACACCTCGGGGACGACCGGCCGCCCCAAGGGCGTCGTCGTCACGCACGAGGCCTACTGCCATCAACTCGCCGCGATCGACGCTCTGTTCAACCTCCCCCGCGGCGCCCGCAACATGTCGTTCCTGCCGCTCAGCCACGCCTACGAGCGCGCCTGGACCTACGTCGTCCTCGCGAGCGGGCTCGAGAACTGCTCGGTGGAGAACCCCAAGACGGTGGCCGAGGCGATGCTCGACATCCGCCCCGACACCTTCGTGTCGGTCCCCCGCTTGTACGAGAAGGTGTACGCCGGGGCGCACGCGCGCGCCGGTGACGGAGCCAAGCGACGGATCTTCGACTGGGCGTTCCGCGTCGGTCATGAGGTCGCGCACCGTCGGCGCGAGGGCCTCCCCGTCCCGGCGGCCCTCGCCGCGCGCCACGCCGTGGCCGACCGGGTGGTGCTGCGCAACGTGCGCGTGGCCGTCGGCGGGCCCAAGCACGTCATGGCCTCCGGCGGGGCCCCCTTGCGGCGGGAGGTCGAGGAGTTCTTCCTCGCCGCCGGACTCACCGTCTACCAGGGCTACGGCCTCACCGAGGGGGGCCCGCTCGTCTCCTGCAACGCCCCTGGCGCGACCCGCTTCGGCACGGTGGGGCGGCCCGTGCCCGGCACCCAGGTGCGCATCGCCGCGGAAACCGGCGAGATCTGTTTCCGCGGCCCCAACGTCACCCCCGGCTACCACGGCGCACCCGAGGCCACCGCCGAGGTCATCGACGAGGAGGGCTGGTTCCACACCGGTGACGTCGGCCACCTCGACGGCGAGGGCTACCTCGTCATCACCGACCGCATCAAGGACCTCATCGTCACGATGCAGGGCAAGAACATCGCCCCCGGCCCGATGGAGTCCGCGCTCAACGCCGACCCCCTCATCGAGACCGCCGTCGTCGTCGGCGACGGGCGGCCGTTCCTCACCGCCCTGATCCAGCCCTCCTTCGAGGAGTTGGAGGCCCGCGCCACCGAGGAGGGCTGGCCGGTCCAGGATCGGGCGGCGCTGCTCGCCCACCCCGAGGTGCAGCGCACCTATGAGGAGATCATCGAGCGGCAGGGCGCCGATCTCGCGCCCTACGAGCGCATCCAGCGTTTCCGGCTGCTCGAGCAGGAGCTGACGATGGACGCGGGCGAGCTGACGCCCACCCTCAAAGTGCGCCGCAGACCGGTCGAGCGCCGCTTCGCCGACCTCATCGAGGACATGTACTCCTGATCAGGCCATCGCCTGGGAGAAGGCGTGGATGAGGAATCCGACGAGGCCACCGATGACGGTGCCGTTGATGCGGATGAACTGCAGGTCACGCCCCACGTGGAGTTCGATGCGGTCGGCGGCCTCCTTGCCGTCCCACCGCTCGATCACCTGGGAGATGACGGGCGCGAGCTCGCCCGAGTAGGTGTCGACGAGGCCGGCGATGATGTCACCCACCCGGCGGTCGACGCGCTCGCGCAGGTCGGCGTCGTGCTGGAGCCGCTCACCGAGGGAGTGCAGCTCCTTCCGCACGCGGGTGCGCAAGCGCCCCTGCGGGTCGGCGAGCGCCTCTTCGAGGGTGCGGCGCAGCACGGTCCACACGCTGGTGGCCGTCTCCATCGTCTGGGGGTGGGTGAGGAAGGTCTCCTTGAGGGACTCGGCCCGCTGCATCGTCGCCGGGTCGTGGCAGAGGTTGCGGGCGAGGTCACGCAGCAGGTCGTCGATCGCGAGGCGCATCCGGTGCCGCGGGGTGTCGCGTACGTCCCGCACCCACCGCAGCGCCTCGGTGTGCAGCCGGTCGACCACCAGGCTGTTGACCCACAGCGGGGACCACGTGGGGGCCCGCTCCCCCACGACGGACGCGAACTTCTCGGGGTTGTCGAGCAGCCAGTCGTGCGCCTCGACGACGCACAGATCGACGAGAGTCCGGTGTACGTCGTCGTCGACGACCTGCTCGAGCAGCGTTCCCGCGACCGGCGCGATGGGCTCGCGCACCAGGCGCGGCAGGACCGACTCCTCCAGCAGGTCACGCACCTCGTCCTCGCTGATGTGCGCGAGTCCGCGCGTGGTGAGGGACGCTGCGTGTTCGACGACCTTCTCGGCGTTGTCGCCCGTGGTGAGCCATCGCCCCATGCGGGGCGTCGCGTCGGTGGACAGGTAGCGCTCGCGGGCGGCGTCGCCGGTGAGGAAGTGCCCGACGACGAAGTCCTCCAACGACTTCGCGAACACGTCCTTCTTGCGCGGCACGAGGGCCGTGTGCGGGATGGGCAGGCCGAGAGGATGGCGAAACAGGGCGGTGACGGCGAACCAGTCGGCGATGGCGCCCACCATGGCCGCCTCGGCCGTGGCGTTGACGTACCCGAGCCACCCGTCTCGATGCAGGGTCAGCACGAACACCACCGCGGCGAGAACGAACAGCGAGCTGGCCACGGTCCGCATGCGCACCAGGCCCCGGCGGCGGGACTCGTCGGCGGCGGTGAGGGCGATCGACGTCATGCCCCGATTCTGCCCGGCCGCTCCGCTGCTGTTCATCGGGTGGGACCCCGAGGCGCCCCCCACGCCGACGGCGCCGAGACCGTCGAGGTGTCTCGACTGTCTCGGCGCCGCGGGTGGCATGGGCCGGTGCACTCCGGTCGGCGTGCCCGTGGCCTCAGCGACCGAGCTGGCCCATCATGCGCTTGTACTCGGCGCTGGCCCGCGGGCTGTTGCCCGTGAACAGGTCGGAGCGGATGTAGGCCATCGTCTCCTGGAAGTAGCTCTCGTAGGCGATGTGCTCCTTGTTCTCGAGCATCCAGTTGTAGACGAAGTTGATGTAGCGGGGGTTGTCGCCACCGCTCGCGGAGTTGGCCGGAGCGATACCCCACTCGGGAACGACGAACTTCTTGCCGCGTTCCTTGGCGAAGTTCAGCCAGAAGTTCCAGCCGTACGCGCCGTCACGGTGCTGACGGATGTTCGCGTCGGTGGTGTAGCCGGGCCACCAGTCGTAGGAGTTGATGCCGATGTAGTCGACGTACTCGTCCCCGGGGTAGAACATGCGGGCGTCCTCGGTGCCGGTCTGGCCGCGGCCGGCGTTCGGCACCCACGCGATGCGCAGCTCGGGCCCGCCCTTACGGATCGAGTTCACCGCGTGACGGTAGGCCTGCTTCCAGTCGTTCGCCGTGTTCGGGTAGGCGGCGTGCGCCCACCCGGGCAGGTTCATCTCCCAGCCGAGGCGGATGTAGGCGTCCGGATACTTCGCGGAGATCTCCCGCGCCATGCGCTCCCAGTCGGCGTTGTAGCCGCCGTTGCGCGCGGTGGCGAGGTTGCCGTTGTTGGGCCACAGCGGCACGCCCACGTCGAGGGTGCCCTGAAAGCCGTTGGGGATGCGCTGGTTGTCCATGTACCAGGTGCTGTGCATGGAGTTCCACGACTCACGGCTGGGGAACACGGTGATGACGTCGACCTTGCGGCCGCGGTTGTTCTCCCATGCCGTGACCTCGTTCGCCCGGTTCATCGGGTACACGCCGGAATCCCAGTGCATCCCGGACAGCGCGCCGTAGTGACCGGCCGGAGCGGGCGTCGGGGTCGGCGTGGTAGGGGATGGGCTGGGCGATGGCGGGGGTGGT
>JAUNTP010000170.1 GCA_030538585.1 Mobilicoccus sp. | reverse complement strand
GAGGAGGAGCGAAGCGACGTCTCGAGACCACCTCGCCTGAGCGGGATGGCCCCTTCTTCGTGGTCCGGGTTACTGCGCCAGCCTGAGGTGGTCTCGAGACCCCGGGTCCGCGCGCCCCGCCCCCACGGTGGGGGGGGGGTCGCTTTCCCCCCGAGGGTACAGTGGGGGGGGGGGGGGCCGTGGGGGGCCGGGGCGTCGATGGGGTCGGGGCGGTATCGCTCGGCCCGGTAGCCCTCGTCCTCGCCATCGCGGAACGCGTCGCGCAGCTCGCCCGGTCGCGCCTTCACCGCATCGACGGCGTCGCTGCCCCTGGCCTTGACCTTGCCTGCGGCCTCGCCGCCCTTGGCGACCGCCGCGCCGAAGCGGCCATCGGTGCGATCATCCAGGACCTCACCGACCGCGCGACCCGTCCGGCGGGCCTCGTCGGCGAGGCGACGGGCCTGCTCAGGTGCCGCCTTGGCGGCCTCCCGCGCCCGATCCGGTGCTCCCTTGGCCGCGTCCTCGCCGCGGGCTCGCAGGTCGCGGGCCCGCTCGGGGGCGTTCTGCGCCAGGTCGGCGCCCTTGGCCTTCGCGCGCCGGAACAGACCTTTGACATCGACCATGACGTGCTCCTTCGTCAGTCGGCCGGGGCGACGTGCAGACGGCGAGCCGCCTCCGCGATCGACCCCGACAGCGAGGGGTACACGGTGATCGTCGAGGCCACCTGATCGACCGTCAAGCGGTTGTGCACCGCGAGCGCGATCGGGAAGATCAACTCCGACGCGCGCGGCGCCACCACGACACCACCCAGCAACGTGTTGCTGCCGCGCCGCGCGAACAGCTTGACGAAGCCCTGGTCGAGGTTGTCCATCTTGGCGCGCGGGTTGGTCGCGAGCGGCATGAGGATCTGGCGGATGCCCTCCTCGGTGTCCACCGGGGAGCCCTCCTGCTTGGACGCCGGTGACGCCTGGCCCGTGCCGACCGTGGCGATCTCGGGCTCGGTGAAGATGTTGGCGCTGATCCCGCGCACGTGCAGCGGCGCAACCGCGTCGCCGAGGGCGTGCGCGACGGCGATGCGCCCCTGCATGGCCGCGACCGACGCGAGCGGCAGCACACCCGTGCAGTCACCCGCGGCGTACACCCCCGACACCGACGTGCGTGACACGCGGTCGACGACGATGTGGCCGCTCTCGCTCAGCTCGACCCCGGCCTCCTCCAGACCCAATCCCTCGGTCTGGGGGATCGACCCGACCGCGATGAGGGCGTGCGAGCCGCTCACCTCGCGCCCGTCGGTGAGCGTGACGAGGACACCGTCCTCCGTGCGCTCCACCTTGTCGGCGCGGGAGCGGTTGAGCACCTCCATCCCCTGCCCGCGGAACACGTTCTCGATGAGGGTGGCCGCGTCCTCGTCCTCACCGGGCAGCACCCGGTCGCGGGAGGAGACGAGCACGACCTCCGAGCCCAGCCCGAGGTAGGCCTGCGCCAGCTCGGCACCGGTGACACCGGACCCGACGACGATGAGCCGCTCGGGCAGCTCGGTGAGGTCCCAGATCTGCTTCCACGTGAGGATGCGCTCGCCGTCCGGCTGCATCGACGGCAACACCCGCGGCGTCGAGCCGGTGGCGAGAAGGATCATGTCGGCGTCGAGGCGGCTGACCTCGCCCGCCTCGTCGGTGACCTCCACCGTCGTGGCGTCGAGCAGGCGGCCCGTGCCCGTGACGACCCGCACCCCCACGTGTTCGAGACGCTCGCGGATGTCCTGGCTCTGCTGGCCAGCCAGGGAGAGGATGCGGCCGTTGATCTCACCGATCTCGGCGGTGAGGACCTCGCCTCGATCGCGTTCCGACGGCAGGTGCACCCCCCGCTTACCGGCCTCCTCGACCTGGCCCACGTACGCCGCCGTCGAGATCAGCGCCTTGCTGGGCACACAGTCGGTGAGCACCGCCGCCCCGCCGACGCCGTCACGGTCGACCACCGTGACCTCTCCTCCGGTCGCCGCGGCCACCAGGGCCGCCTCGTATCCGCCGGGCCCGCCGCCCAGCACCACCACGGACGTCTGCTTGTCAGTCACGGCCCCATCCTCCCATTCACAGGCCGCCTCCGCGGCGGCACGTGGATAGGTCATGATGGACGCGTTGTTCGAGCCACGAAGGAGGACGGATGAGCCGCTGGGACGACCCGACCGGCCACGACGACTGGAACACCCCTCGCGAACAACCGCGGGACACAGACCGATTCGCCTCCCCCGACGGGAGTGGCCCGCGGGAGCAGAACCCGCCGCTGACCGCGCCGGGCCACCAGAATCCCGGCCACCAGAACCCTGGTGCGTCGTCATGGTCCGATACCGCGCCGGGCCGCGCCGTGCAGGACGCCCCACGTGACACGCAGCAACGCGGCTACGGCATGCCCGCGATGTGGCCGGGCCCCATCCCCTTGCGACCCCTCGGCTTCTGGGAGGTCGTCGAGACGGCGTTCAAAGTGCTGCGGCACAACCCGCGCACTCTGTTCGGGGTGACGTTCGTCGTTCTCGCGGTCGCGACGATCGCCTCGATCGCGTTCTTCGGTCTCCTGTCACTCCTGTTCTCGCAGACGATCGGCGACATCGCCGACGCCGCCACCCCTGCCGGCGGACGCTTCGAGTTCGACGCGGGTTCCAACCTGGCGGGCCTCACGACCGTGGTGCTCAGCGGCTTCCTCATCGTGCCCATCGCCGAAGCCGCGCTCGGCCGCCGCCTCAGCGCCAAGGAGAGCTGGGACCGGTTCAAGGGCCGACTTCTCTCGCTCATCGGCTTCAGCATCCTCACGGGCCTCCTGTACGTCCTCATGATGGTGCCGGTCATCGCGCTGGTCATCGCTGCGGTGATCTCCCCGGAGACCTTCGGAGGCGGACTCGCCGCGTTCGGCTGGGTGTTCCTGCTCGGTGCGCTCACCGTCGTCGGCTACCTCGTGCTGTCGACGTACCTGGCGCTCGGACCGGCCGCGCTCGTCCTCGAACGCCTCGGCCCCATCGCCGCCATCCGCCGCTCGTTCTCCCTCGTGCGGGGCTCGTTCTGGCGGATCCTCGGCCTCCTCGTGCTCGTCGGCTTCATGACGATGATCGCCCTCGGCACACTGATGCTGCCCGTCATGCTCGTGGTCGGCTTCCTCGCCGCAGCCGCGGCCACGGGCGGCGCGGGGGCCGCCGCCGGCACCGCCGGGTTCGTCGCGGCCGCGGTGGGGGCCGGATTCGCGGTCCTCATCAACACCCTGATCCTGCCGTTCTACGCGGCCGTGTACGCCCTGCTGTACCTCGACCGGCGGTTCCGCACCGAGGCGCTCGCCGTCGATCTCCTCGCCGAGGCCGAGCGAGGCTGACCGGGTGATCGTCGCATCAACAGCACCGCCGGGCACGGACGAGGCCCGGCGGCTGCTGATCGACGAGTTGTGGAGGCCCAACTACCTCCCCTCCTGGTGGACGATCTTCCAGAACTGGCTCGCCGACCAGCTCGCCGTCGAGGTCGGTGACACCGACCTCACCCCCGTCTTCGTCGTCCTCGGTGTCCTGCTGGCCCTCGCGCTCGCGATCGTCGTGTGGCGCGCCGTCGCCCGCCGTCGGCGCACCGAGGACGACGCCACGTCCAGCGTCGTGTTCGACGGTGAAGTCCTCGACGCCGACGCCTTCCGCGAACGAGCCGCGGCCCACCGCGCCGGCGGCCGCTACGACGAGGCGGTCATCGACAGCTACCGGGCGCTCACCGCCGACGCGCTCGCCCGCCGCCTCGTGCGCGACCTGCCCGACCTCACCGCGCACGAGGTCGGCGCCACCCTCGCCGGACGGTTCGCCGGCCACGAGGACGACATCCTCGGTTCCGGAGTGCTGTTCGACCGGATCCGCTACGGCGGCAGGCACGCCGACGCGACCGATGCCGACGCCGTGGCCGCCCTCGACGAGGCGCTGTCCGCCGCCACCCCCAGCGACACCGTCACGGGGCGCACCGCACCGGCGGTACCGCGATGACGACGATGTCTCCTACGACGGCCTCGGCGACCGCATCCAGGACGCGCAGGCCGCTGATCCGCCGCCGGCCCCTGGCCTGGGGCATCGTGCTGCTGCTGCTCGCCTCCGTCGCCATCGTCATCTTCAACCGAGGGGGTGCCACACCTCCCGGCGATCCGGACGTCGTCTCGGCGAACGGCGCGCGGGCCCTGCACCAGGTCGCCCAGCGCCAGGGGGCGCGCATTCAGACCGTCCGCTCCGTGGCCGAACTCCGCGCCGCGCAAGTGGGGCCGAGCACCACCATCCTCGTCACCGACGCCGCTGCCGTGTCCCGCGACGGTGTCGACGCCCTCGCCGCCACCGACCCCGCCCGCCTCATCCTCACCACCCCGTCCCCCGAGGTCCTCACCGCACTCGACGTCCCGGCCCGCCCCGTCGGCGCCACGCGCGGCCTGCTCGCGCAGTGCACCTCCGAGTTCGCCGACCCCGAGGACACCCTCATCGAAGGCGTCCTCTACCGGCCCACCGCCCCCGACGCGACCGTCTGCTTCCGCGCCGAGGAGGGCGGCGATACGGGCGATGACACCGATGACAGCGGACTCGGCGATGAGGATGCGGCCTCCCCCGCGGGCGCCCTGCTCGACCTCCCCGCCGACGGGGCCCGCCCGCGCACCATCGTGCTCGGCCATCAGGGCGTGCTGCTCAACGGCCAGATCGGGCGCGCCTCCCACGCGGCGCTGGCGTTGCGGCTCCTCGGCGACGACATCGTCTGGTTCGTCCCCTCCCCCGAGGACGGTCCGCCCACCGGTCGCGAACCCGGCTCGGCGCCCACCGGCGAGGCACCCGCGCCGCCGGCGTTCATCATGCCCGCCATCATCATCGTGGCCCTCACGCTCGCGCTGCTCTGCCTGTGGCGCGGGCGCCGCCTCGGCCCCCTCGTCACCGAGCCGCTGCCCGTCATCGTGCCCGCCGACGAGCTCTCCCGGGCACGCGCCCGCCTCTACCGGACGACGGGCGACCCCGCAGCCGCTGCCGCCGTGCTGCGCGACGCCGCGGTGCAGGACATGTCGGGACGTCTCCGCCTCCGCGATGCGTCCCCCGACCGGCTCGATCAGTTCACCGAGGCCGTCGCCGCGGCGGTCGACGAACCGCCCGAGGACGTCCACGCCACCTTCACCCGCGCCGTCCCCGACGCCGCGGCCCTGCACGACCTCGACCGAGAACTTCGCCGCCTACGCAGGAAGGTCCGCACCACATGACCGACGACACCCCCGAGGCGATGGGTTCGCCCGAGTACCGCGACACCCCCCAGCAGCACGACC
The DNA here is from genome assembly GCA_030538585.1 of Mobilicoccus sp. Lineage (GTDB taxonomy): Bacteria > Actinomycetota > Actinomycetes > Actinomycetales > Dermatophilaceae > Mobilicoccus. The sequence goes on along the minus strand of JAUNTP010000170.1, from coordinate 2,062 downwards.
AGCATGAGGGGGTCGCGCACCCTGAGCACGACGCCCACCCCGACGGCGGCGACACGGCCGGTGAGCGTGCCCGGCAGGCCCTGAGCCGGGTGCGCGACGAGGTCGGCAAGGCCGTCGTCGGCCAGGACCCGGCCGTGTCGGGCCTGCTCATCGGCCTCATCGCGGGCGGGCACGTGCTGCTCGAAGGCGTGCCGGGCGTCGCGAAGACCCTGCTGGTGCGCAGCCTCGCCGCCTCGTTGTCGATCGAGACGCGTCGCGTGCAGTTCACGCCCGACCTCATGCCCGGTGACATCACCGGCTCCCTCGTCTACGACCAGCACGCGGGCGACTTCACGTTCCGGGAGGGCCCGGTCTTCACCAACTTGCTGCTCGCCGACGAGGTCAACCGCACACCCCCCAAGACCCAAGCGGCGCTGCTGGAGGCCATGGAGGAGCGGCAGGTGTCCGTCGACGGACGCCCCCACGCCCTGCCCTCACCGTTCCTCGTCGCCGCCACGCAGAACCCCGTCGAGTACGAGGGCACCTACCCCCTGCCCGAGGCGCAGCTCGACCGGTTCCTCCTCAAGCTGCACCTGGACCTGCCCGACCGCGACGACGAGGTCGAGGTCCTGCGACGGCACGCCACCGGGTTCGACCCGCGCGACCTCGCCGCCGCCGGAGTCGAGGCCGTCGCGGGGCCGGACGACCTGCTCGCGGCCCGCGCCGCCGTGCGGGACGTGCGCGTCTCACGAGAGGTGGCCGAGTACATCGTCGACATCGCCCGCGCCACGCGCACCCTGCCCTCGGTGGCGCTCGGAGTGAGCCCGCGTGGCGCGACGGCGCTCCTCGCTTCGTCACGGGCGTGGGCCTGGCTGAGCGGCCGCGACTTCGTCACTCCCGACGACGTCAAGGCGCTGGCGCGGCCCACCCTCGCCCACCGGCTCCTGCTGCGCACCGAGGCCGAGCTCGACGGTGTCACCGCGTCGGCCGCGCTCGACGGCGCCGTCGGCTCGGTGCCCGTGCCCCGCTGATGGCGATCACCGGGCGCGCCGTCGCGCTCATGGCCCTCGGGCTCCTCCCGGTGGTGCTGGCTCCGTCCGCGCTCACCCTGTGGCTGTGGGTGGGTGTCGTCGTCCTCGCCGTGGTCATCGACGTCGCTCTCGCGGCACCGATCCGCGCGCTCCACCTCGACGCGGCCTCCCCGGATCCGCTTCGCCGCGGCGAGAAGGGCAGCACGACCCTCCGGATCACACACACGGGGCGGCGCGTCGCCCGCGGGCTGGTGCGGGATGCGTGGCAGCCCTCGACGGGGGCCGCCGACGACCGCCACCGGATCCGCCTGGCCCCCGGTGAGAGCGTCGATGTGGTCACTCCCCTGGCGCCGGTGCGCCGCGGTGACCTCCACACCGACCGGGTGACGGTTCGCCTCCTCGGGCCCTTGCGCGTCGCGGGCCGCCAACGCGCCATGCGCGCGCCCCGGGTGCTGCGCGTCCTGCCCGCGTTCCCCTCCCGCAAACACCTGCCCGGGCTGCTCGCCGACCTGCGCGTCCTCGACGGCCGATCCGCGGTGCGCACCCGCGGGCAGGGCACCGAGTTCGACTCGCTGCGCGAGTACGTGCCCGGTGACGACGTGCGCAGCATCGACTGGCGCGCCACCGCCCGCAGCATCGACGTCGTCGTGCGCACGTGGCGCCCCGAACGCGACCGTCAGGTGGTGCTCCTGCTGGACACTTCCCGCACCTCTGCCGGGCGCATCGACGACACGCCCCGCCTCGACGCCGCCATGGACGCGGCGCTGCTCCTCACCGCCCTCGCGAGCCGCGCCGGCGACCGCGTCGACCTCGTCGCGGGCGACCGCGACGTGCGGCGGGTCTCCCCCGGTGGCCGTGGCGCGGCCGGACGCGACGACCGACTCCACCAGGTCATCGAAGCCCTCGCTCCCCTCGAACCCTCACTGCTCGAAGCCGACTGGGAACGGCTCTCAGGTGCCGCGCTCGACCTGACCCGCGGCCGCGCCCTCATCGTGCTCCTCACCCCCCTCGAACCCGTCGTCGTGGAGGAGTCGCTGCTGCCGGCGTTGTCG
>JAUNTP010000169.1 GCA_030538585.1 Mobilicoccus sp. | reverse complement strand
CCGGGCCGACGTCGGGCCTGGGCGTCCACGGCGTATCCCCGCTCATGGCGACGAGCCACCTGCTCGCCACCGTCGTCCTCGCCTGGCTGCTGTGCGGGCACGCGGGCACCTCGGTGCGGGTCGTCCTCGACCGACTCCTCGGCGTCCTCCTCGCCGGCCCCACCCCGGCGCGTCCACCGGCCTGGACGCCGGTGATCGGCCACCCGATGGCCCGGGTCTCCCAAGAGATCCGCGCCGGCCTGTCTCTGCGGGGGCCACCAGCGGCCACGCTCCGCTGACCCGCCCCCACCACGAGAGAAGGACCCCCTCATGACACGCACCCTCGGTGCGGCAGTGCTCACCACTGCCCTGCTCCTCGCTGGCTGCTCGCAGGCCGCGACCCCCGACACCCCGGCCGACGAGGCCGCCCCGACCACGACGGCGGCCGAGACCGCCGGCGTCGCTGACGTCTCTGTGGTTGATGGCTGGATCAAGGCCCAGCCCGACGAGGGCGCCACCATGACCGGCGTGTTCGCCGTCATCGAGAACACGACCGACGCCCCCGTCACCGTCACCGGCGCGACCACCTCCCTCACCGACGTCACCGAGCTGCACGAGGTCGTGCAGCAGGACGGCCGGTCGGTCATGCAGGAGATCGACGGCGGTTTCGTCATCGAGCCCGGCACCACGCGCGCCCTCGAGCCCGGCGGTGACCACCTCATGGTCATGGGCCTGACCGAGCCCCTCATGCCCGGTGAGGTCGTCACCGTCACCCTCACGACCGACACGGGCGAATCCGTCGAGTTCGAGGCCGTCGCCAAGACCTTCAGCGAAGGCGACGAGCGCTACCACGAAGACACGCCCGCCCCCGCCGGCACGGAAGCCACCGACGACTCGCACGACACCCACCAGCACAGCGACCCGCAGGACGAGGAGACCTCATGACCCGCCACGTAACTCGACGCACCCTTCTGCGCGGCGGGGGTGTCGCCCTCGCCGGGTCGGCCTTGTCGGCGGCAGCGCTCTCGGCCCGCGCCGACGAGACGATGCCGGATGAGGAGCCCGTCGCCGGGCCGGGCGCCAAAGGTGAGCCCGGCTCGCCGGCCCTGCACGGCACACTGACCGAGCCCTTCCACGGCGAGCACCAGTCGGGGGTGGCGACGGCCCAGCAGGCGCACGCCGTGTTCCTCGGCCTGGATCTCGCCGACGGCGTGGACCGCACCGATGTCCGGCGCCTCATGCGCCTGCTGTCCGACGACGCGGCCCGGATGACGCAGGGGCGACCGCCGCTCGCCGCCACCACCGACGAGATCCCCACGACCCCGGGCCGGTTGACCGTCACCTTCGGTTTCGGCCCGGGCCTGTTCGACGCCATCGGGCGCCCGGAGGACTGCCCGGAGTTCGTTCGTGAGATGCCGGCGTTCTCCACCGACCGCCTCGAGGAGGCGTGGGGCCAGACCGATCTGCTCGTGCAGGTGTGCAGCGAGGACCCGGTCACCGTCACGTACGCCCACCGGCGCCTGGCCCGCGACGCCGCCGCCTACACCTCGGTGCGCTGGGTGCAGCGCGGGTTCACAGTGGGTCGCGGCACCGAGCCGGAGGGCACGACGCCCCGCAACCTCATGGGCATGCGCGACGGGTCGGGCAACGAGTCCGACCCCGACCAGGTCGCCACGGTCGTGTGGAACGACGGCTCCACCCACCCGTGGCTCGCGGGCGGCAGCCAGATGGTGGTGCGGCGCATGCCCATCGACATGGCGGCGTGGGACGACGTCTCGGATGAGATGAAGGAGATCGCGTTCGGGCGCCGCATCGGCAGCGGCGCGCCGCTCAACGGGGAAAAGGAGTCCGACGTCCTGGACCGGTTCGCGACAGACGACCAGGGGTTCCTCATGGTCGAGCCGAACTCCCACGGGGCTCTTTCGCAGGCGCGGTCGGGCCCGGAGCGGATGATCCGCCGCTCGTACAACTACGTCGCGGACACCGGTGAGGAGGGGCTCGTGTTCGTGTCGTTCCAGGCCGATCTGGGCACGGCGTTCGTGCCGGTGCAGACCCGGCTCGCGGAGTCCGACGCCCTCAACGCGTGGACGTTCACCCAAGGCAGCGCCGCGTACGCGATCCCGCCGGGGGCGTCGGAGGGGTCGTACATCGGATCGGGGCTCCTCGAGGGCTGACGGCGAGCGAGGCCGGAGCTAGGAGCGCAGCGCAGCGAGCATCCTGGCGGAGGGCGAGGTGCCGGAAGCCCGACAATCCTGCTCGAGGGCTGACGGCGAGCGAGGCCGGAGCTAGGAGCGCAGCGCAGCGAGCATCCTGGCGGAGGGCGAGGTGCCGGAAGCCCGACAATCCGGCACGCGGACTGACGGCGCAGGACTGAACTCTCGAAGCGTCCGACGGGCTAGTCTGCGCGGGTGTCGACACCCGCGCAGACCGAGTCCCACCTTGAGGACGACGAGGTGGTGCTGCGCGTGGCCGGGTTCGAGGAGGCTCGTGAGGTGAAGCTGTGGGCGCACCTGGCGATCCCGCTGGAGCGCGACTTCGAGCGGGTCGCCGACGAGGACGTGTGGGTGCTGCGTCAGCCCCGGCCTGACCTCGACCGGCTCGAGTACCTCATCGAGGTCACCGACGGCGACGGGCACGACCACCTCGGACCGCATCCGGACAACCCGCGCCGGGTCTCCTCGGCGTTCGGCGATCACTCGTGGCTGCCGATGCCGGGTTATGCGGCACCGGCGTGGTTGGAGGAGCCCGGGATCGCGCATCACGTCGAGCACTGGGGGCTGGAGGGCACCCCGGTGGGCGAGATCGATGCGCGGGTGTGGTCGCCGGCCGACGCAGGCCCGCACGACGACCTGCCCCTGCTGGTCGTCCACGACGGTCCGGAGATGGCCGATCTCGCCGGCCTGACACGGTATGCCGAGGCGCTCATGGCCGACGGTCGCCTGCCGCGGATGCGGATCGCGTTGCTGCCTCCCGGCCCGGAGCGCAATGCGCGCTACGGCGCGAACCCCGACTATGCTCCGGCGCTCGCCGAGGCCGTCGCCATCCTGCGTCACCGGTGGCCGAGCACCGCGCCGCCGGTCGGGATGGGTGCCAGCCTCGGCGCTCTGTCCATGCTGCACACCCAGTGGACCGTGCCCGGCACGTTCGGAGGGCTGTGGCTCGCCTCGGGCTCCTACTTCACCCCGACGACCGACCCGCAGGAGCGGGACTTCGCGCAGTGGGACGCGATCACGGCGTTCACGGAGGAGTTGCTCGAGGCCGAGTCGCTGCCCGATCTGGGCGAGATCGCCCTGGTGTGCGGCACCGCGGAGGAGAACCTCGCGAACAACGGCCTCGTCCTCGCCGCGCTGCGTCGGGGCGGGGTGCCGGCCACGTGGGGCACCGTGCGCGACGGCCACAACTACACCTGTTGGCGCGACCTGTTCGACCCCCACCTCACCGACCTGCTGCGCCGCACCTGGCGTTGACCGGCCCGAAGGAGACCTCATGGAGCGCGTGCACGTCGACCTCGACAATCCCGGCCTGGGGCGCTCCGGGGCGGTCATCCGGTACGGCCACTGGGGCAGGCCCGTCATGGTGTTCCCCAGCGAGGCCGGTCGCGCCTGGGACTACGAGAACAACGGCATGGTCGACGCGCTCGCGCCCCTCATCGACGCGGGCCGGATCAAGCTGTATTGCGTCGATGCCGCCGACGACGCCTCCTGGTCGAACCGGTCGATCTCGCTGGAAGACAGGGCCCGCGCCCACCAGACCTACGAGGCATGGATTCTCGGGGCGGTGGTCCCGTGGATCGGGCAGGACTCCCCCGGCGCGAGCGACGTCATCGTCACCGGCGCCAGCCTGGGGGCCTACCACGCCCTGCAGTTCGCGCTCCGCCGCGCCGACCTCTTTCCCCTCGCGATCTGCCTCTCGGGCAACTACGACCCCTCCACGTGGCACGCCTGGGGTGAGCGCGGTGATGCCGCGTACTTCACCAACCCCACCGACTACGTGCCGCAGCTCTCGGGCGATCACCTGGAGTGGCTGCGGTCGCGGGTTCACATCGTCCTCAACGTCGGGCAGGGCGCGTGGGAGACCCACCCCACCCGGTCGCTGCCGGAGGCCCACCGGATGGCCGGCATTCTGCGCGAAAGGGGCATCTCGCACGAGATCGACGTGTGGGGCCACGACGTCGCCCACGACTGGGACTGGTGGCGGGTGCAGATCGCCCATCACCTCGCTCGGTTCTGCTAGACACGAGTCCCGACGACCAGCAGGAGAGCGCCATGGCCGAGCACACCCACCTCATCGGACTGCTCCTCGGGGCGGAGAACGACTGGCCCCAGGCGTTCGAGACGATCCTGCGACAGGTCGGGACCATCCACACCGACAGCGGCGCGCACGAGCTGCGTAGCGAGCGGCTCATGATCGAGCCGTTCGAGCTCACGGCGCCGGTCCGCACCGACCTCGTCATCGACCGGCTGGCGCACTGGTACTACCACCCGCGGGAGTGGCTCAAGAAGGCCGCGCTCACCGACGACACCTACCTGCTCAACAGCCCGTTTACATTCCAGTCGATGGAGAAGCACAGCGCCTACTGCGCAATGGTGCGCCTCGGGCTCAAGGTGCCGAAGACGGTCCTCGTCCCGTACAAGAACCCGGTCGACAACGAGCGCTGGGCACCGACGTCGAGCAGGTACAACCAGGAGTTCGACCTCGACGCGATCGCCGACGAGCTCGGCTACCCGCTGTACATGAAGCCGTTCGACGGTGGCGGCTGGCGCGGGGTCTCGCGCATCGACAACCGGGCCGACCTGCACCGCTCCTACGACGCCTCCGGCGAGATGCTCATGCACCTGCAGGCCACGGTCGAGTACGACGTGTTCGCGCGGGCGCTGTCGATCGGGCCCGAGACGATGGTCATGGACTTCCGGCCCGAGCTGCCGATGCACGACCGCTACCAGGTCAGCCACCACTTCCTCTCCGACAAGGCGGGGCACGAGGTCGCGGCGATCAGCCGCATCGTTAACGCGTTCTTCGCGTGGGAGTTCAACTCCGCCGAGATGCTCGTCGTCGGTGACGAGGTGCACCCCATCGACTACGCCAACGCGTGCCCGGACGTGAACCTCACGAGCCTGCACTACTACTTCCCGTGGGCGATGACGGCGCTGGTGCGCTGGTCGGCGTACTGCGTCGTCAACGGCAGGCGTGGTCAGATCGACCTGCGCACGCGCCGGTACTTCGAGATCGCGGACAACCCCGACCTCGATTACGACGCCAAGGTCGCAGCCTACCTGGCCCTCGCCGACGAGCACTTCGAGGCCGACCGGTACTGGCAGTGGTGCGCCGACCACCTCGCGCACCTGCCGGAGGCCGTGCTCGACTGGGTGAGCGGCCCCGACTTCGACCGCCTGCTGGTCGAGACCGTGCGGGCGACGTACCCGGCGCACGAGCAGGAGCGGTTCCTCGCCCACTTCCGGGGGTTGACCTCGGCGTGGGCGGTCGACGAGGCGTCGGTTCTGGGTCGCACCACCACGACGTGAGCCGCCTCCCCGCGGGGTTCCGTGCGCTCATGGCGGGGCGACCGCCCGAGCCGGACGTCTCGGGTGACGACTGGCTGGCCGTCCTGCCCGCCCTGATCCAGGACGCGTTGGCTCGGTGGCAACTGTCGCCCGTGGCCGACTCCCGGTTCGGTCACTGCGCGCTCGTCGTCCCGGTCGCCCGCGAGGACGGGAGCGCTGCGGCGCTCAAGGTGGCCTGGCCGCACGCGGAGTCGCGGCACGAGCACCTGGCGCTGCGGGCGTGGGACGGTCGAGGCGCGGCCCGGCTGCTCGCCGCAGACCCGGGCACCTCGACGCTGCTGCTAGAGTGGCTCGATCCCGACCGCGACCTGCTCGGTGAGCCGATCGACGTGGCGTGCGCGACCATCGGGTCGCTGCTGCGCGACCTGGATCGACCCGCGTTGCCGCAGGTGGAGCGCCTGTCGGCGTGGGTGGCCAGGCATCGGGGCGATCTCGCCGGCGGAGGAGTGTCTGCCGTGCCGCGACGCTTGGTTGTGCAGGCCCTCGCGAGTGTCGACGACCTTCTGAGCGGACCGGACGGCGCGGGGGCGGACGCGCGCCTGGTGCACACCGATCTGCACTTCGCGAACGTCCTGGCCGGGAGGCGCGGGTGGACGGCGATCGACCCGAAGCCGATGGCCGCGGAGCCCGCGTTCGGGGTGTGGCCGGCGCTGCACAACCGATGGGATGAGGTGGCCGGCGAACCGGCCTGGGCGATCCATCAGCGGCTGGGCTGGATCTGTGACGCAGCAGGCATCGACGAGGACAGAGCCAGAGCGTGGTCGTTGATCCGCACGGTCACGGACGCCATCGACGCGGCCCGCCGCGGCGACGATCAGACCGTGACAGCCCGCATCACGTTGGCGAAGGCCCTCTCTCAGCGCTTCTGACGTGCCGATCCTCCAGCAGGCGGGCGGCGATGCCGTCGAGGTCGCGCAGGGGCGCGGCGTCAGCGTCGCGGGACAGGCCGAGGCGGGCGGCGAGTTCGAGCACCCACGGACGACGCAGACGTGCGGCATCAAGGAGGTCGGCGCGGTCCAGCACATCGGCCGGGTCCCCTTGCACGACCTGCCCGTCGAGCACCACGGCAGCGTGATGCGCCCACGCGAGGGCGAGGTCGACGTCGTGGGTGGCGAGGACGACCGTGGTCGAGCGTTCTTCCAACCGGCGCAGCGCCGCGAACACCTCGTGCACCCCGACGGGGTCGAGACCCGCCGTGGGCTCGTCGAGCAGCAGCACGCAGGGTCGCATGGCGACGGCGCCGGCGATGGCCGCGCGCTTGCGCTCACCGTAGGAGAGCTGATGTACCGGACGGTCCGCGAGGTGGGTGAGGGCGAGCAGGTCGAGAGCCTCCTCGACACGCTCGGCCGTCTCGGTCTCGCTCAAGCCGAGATTGAGGGGCCCGAAGCTCACGTCGCGGCGCACGTCGGCCGAGAACAGTTGGTCGTCGGGGTCCTGGAGGACGAGCTGCACGTTCTGGCGATGGTGCCGCAGACCGGCGCGGTCGTGGCGCAGCGGCCGTTCGTCGAGGAGGACCTCACCGGTAGTGGGCCGCAGCGCACCCGAGAGGCATCGCAGCAGGGTCGTCTTGCCCGACCCGTTCGCGCCGAGGAGCGCGATGCGGGTGCCGCCCGCGACGTCGAGGTCGGCGCCGCGCAGCACGGGGGTGCCGTCGTAGGCGAAGCTCACGCCGCGGGCGCGCAGGGACTGGTGACTCACAGGAGGGATCCCATCAGGGGCAGGACGGCGCACACGACCACGAGGGTGATGAGCAGCAACGAGGCGGCGACGAAGCGCGTCGAGGAGTGCCGCGGCGGGTCAAGGGTGGGGAGGGCGTCGACGTAGCCGCGCCCGGCGAGGCCGTCCTCCAGGCGCCGCG
>JAUNTP010000168.1 GCA_030538585.1 Mobilicoccus sp. | reverse complement strand
CTTCGCTCCTCGACCAACGGGGGGAGGGTCTCGAGACGCTGCGCTCCTCGACCAACCGGGGGGCCGACTACCAGGGGCCGTAGACCTTTTCCGAGGTGGTCGAGAGGTGGCGGCACAGGTCGGCCACCGAACAGTTGAGGACGTCGGCCATGACCCGCACCGTGTGCGGTACGAGCATCGGGGCGTTGACCGCGCCGCGGTGTGGGGCAGGTGTGAGGTACGGCGTGTCCGTCTCGACGAGCAGTTGCTCGACCGGCACCACAGAGAGCGCGTTGCGGAGGTCGCGGGCGCTCTTGAACGTGACCGTCCCCGAGAAGCTCAGGTAGTAGCCGCGGCGCACGCACTCCCGGGCCATCGCCATGTCGCCCGAGAAGCAGTGCATCACCGTCGTCGCCGGTGCGCCCTCCTCCTCCAGGATCGACAGGACATCCTCGTGAGCGTCACGGTCGTGGATCTGCAACACCTTGTCGAGCTGCTTGGCGAGCGCGATGTGCCACCGGAACGACTCGGCCTGCACGCCCCGCCCCTCGGGGCCGGTGCGGTAGTAGTCGAGGCCGGTCTCACCGACGACCCGGATGCGCGGATGCTGGGCGAGCCGCTCGATCGTCGCGTACGCCTCGTCCAGGTCGCCGCGTTCGGCGTGCAGCGGAGCCTCGTTGGGGTGCAACGCCACTCCCCCGAGTACCCCCGGGTGAGCCTCGACCATGCGCACTGTCGCCTCGGCGCTGCGCACATCGCACCCGATCTGCACGACCCGGTCGACACCGACGGCCCGCGCGTCGGCGAGCAGCCGCTCGATGTGACCGTCGAGGTCGAGCCCGTCGCTCGCGCCGTCGTCGTCGCGGCGGATGTCGAGGTGGGCGTGGTTGTCGACGACCGGCAGTGGCAGCGGGTCGGGCCGCGCCGGCGCCGGCCTGACCTCACTCATCGCCGCGCATACGGTCGAGTTCGGCGTCCACGACATCCGGGTCGAGCTTGGTGAACACCCCCGCGGGCTTGGCGATCGGGGCCCCGACTCGCACGGGCGTCGACTCCCACCGCGGGAAACCGGAGTACTCGCCGGTGATGATCGGGTAGGTGCGCGCGGGCGGGATGCCCTCGCCGCCGACGAGTTCCAGCTCCCCCGGGCCGAGGTCGAGCACCTCCTCCATACGGGGCATGGGGGTGAGGGTGCCGTCGCCGCCGAGCACCTCGTCGATGCGGTTGGAGGCGTGCGGCAGGAACGGGGACAGGATGAGGTTGAGGTCGCTCACGCACTGCGCAAGCACGTGCAGCACGGTCAGCAGCCGTTCACGCTGGTCCTCACCCTTGAGCTTGAACGGTTCGGTCCGGCTCACGTAGGCGTTGACCTCCCCGACCAGACGCATCGCCTCGGTGATGGCCTGCCGCTGACGCTGCCGCTCGATGAGCCCACCCACCGTCGTGAAGCCCTCCCGCACAGCGGCGAGGATCTCCTCGTCGATCTCCTCGGTCGCCCCCAACGGCGGGATCTCGCCGACGTTCTTCGCAATCATCGCGGCCGTGCGGTTGACGAGGTTGCCCCAGCCGGCCACCAACTCGGAGTTGGTGCGGGTGACGAACTCGGCCCACGTGAAGTCGGAGTCCTGCGTCTCGGGGCCGGCGGCGCTGATGAAGTAGCGCAGCGCGTCGGGCTGGTAGCGCGAGAGCATGTCGCGCACGTAGATGACGACGCCGCGGCTGGAGGAGAACTGCTTGCCCTCCATCGTCATGAACTCGCTCGCGACGACCTCGGTGGGCAGGTTGAGCTCGCCGAACGTGCTCGCCTCGCCGCCGCGCTCGCCCCGCCCCATCGACCCGAGCAGCTCCGCGGGCCAGATCTGGGAGTGGAAGGTGATGTTGTCTTTGCCCTGGAAGTAGTAGGACACCGCCTCCGGGTCGTTCCACCACTCGCGCCAACGGTCGGGTTTACCCAGGCGGCGCGCCCACTCGATCGAGGCCGACAGGTAGCCGATGACCGCGTCGAACCACACGTAGAGCCGCTTGGTGGGCACCTCGCTCCATCCCTCGATCGGGATGGGGATGCCCCAGTCGATGTCGCGGGTCATGGCGCGCGGGCGCATGTCCTTGAGAAGGCCCTGGGAGAAGCGGATGACGTTCGGGCGCCACGAGCCGTGCTCGTCGCGCTCGGTGAGCCACGCCGACAGCGCCTCCGCGAGCGCAGGCAAATCGAGGAAGAAGTGCTGGGACTCGACGAACTCCGGCGTCTCACCGTTGATGCGGCTCTGGGGGTCGATGAGGTCGGTCGGGTCGAGCTGGTTGCCGCACGTGTCGCATTGGTCGCCGCGGGCGTCGGTGGCGCCGCACTTGGGGCAGGTGCCCTCGATGTAGCGGTCTGGCAGCGTGCGCCCGGTACTCGGGCTGATCGCGCCGAACGTCGTCTGCTCGATCATGTAGCCGTTGGCGTGCACCGCGCGGAACAGCTCCTGCACGACCGCGTAGTGGTTCTGGGTCGTCGTGCGTGTGAACAGGTCGTAGGACAGACCGAGCGCGACGAGGTCCTCGACGATGATGCGGTTGTTCTCGTCCGCGAGGTCCATGGGCGTGACGCCCGCGGTGTCGGCCGCCACGAGGATGGGCGTGCCGTGCTCGTCGGTGCCGCTCACCATGAGCACGTCGTGCCCCGCCATGCGCATGTACCGGCTGAACACGTCCGAGGGCACCCCGAACCCGGCGACGTGACCGATGTGACGAGGACCGTTGGCGTAAGGCCAGGCGACAGCGGAGAGCACCTTCATACCCCGATCCTAAGTGCTGGGGCCCGCGCGCCTTCACGCCCCGGCGTCCTCCCCCGCGGGCGGGAGTCCTCAGGTCGGACGTCAGTCTTGACGAAAGCTGACAGAGAGCTGAGCATGAGCCAACAGCGCTCCCAGCCCGCCGGAGGGTCCCATGTCGCGTCCACGCCGAGCACGCCTCCTCGCGGGAGCCACAGCCGCGGCCGTCCTCGCCCCGCTGACCCTCCTCGCGCCGAGCGCGCCCGCCGCCATGGCTGCGGCCGAGAGTGCCTCACTGTCGGTGGGTGCCGGGATGTACGACATCACCGGCGCCGTCGCCGAGACCGGCGCCTTCGGGTACGCGGCGCAGCAGGAGATGACCGGACTCCACACGCGCCTGTGGTCGCACGCCTACGTCATCGGCGATGAGGGCGGCAGCCGCTTGGCCATCGTCAGCGCCGACCTGGGCGCGATCTTTCCCTCGATCAAGGTCGGCGTCGTCCGGCAGCTCCGGGCGCGCTTCGGGGATCGCTACACCGATGCCAACGTCATGCTCACCGCCACCCACACCCACGTGGGCAACTCGGGCCACGCCCACGAGATGCTCTACCAGATCGCCGGCAACGACGGCCGCGGCTACGGCTTCGACCAGCGCAACCTCGACGCCGTCATCAGCGGCATCGTCGAATCCATCGCGCGCGCCGACGCGAACCTCGCCCCCGGCACCGTCGCGCTCGCCACGGGCGACCTCACCGGCGCGACCCGCAACCGGTCCATCCCCGCCTACGACGCGAACAGCGACGCCGCCTCGTTCCCCAACGTCAACACGACGATGACGCAGCTCAACCTCCGCGCCGCCGACGGCACACCCGTCGGTGCGCTCAACTGGTTCGCGGTGCACCCGACGCTGTTCAGCAACAAGAGCACGCTCATCAGCGGCGACAGCAAGGGCTTCGCCCAGTACACGTTCGGGCAGCGGATGGGGCAGGATCCGTCGCAGGCCCGCACCTTCGTCGCGGCGTTCGCGAACTCCGACCTCGGCGACGTCGTCAGCTCGCGCGGCAACTCCTTCTCCGCGCCGGGGTTCGAGGGCGGCCCCGACGACGTGGAGAACGCCGAGATCGACGGGCGCCGACAGCTCGACCGCGCCTGGCAGTTGTGGGAATCCGGCGGCGAACCGCTGCGCGGACCGATCGCCACCAGCTCCCGGTGGATCGACTTCGGCCGCTACACCGTCGATGCGGCCTTCACCGGCGGCGAGGGCGCGCAGCGCCTCTGCGTTCCGGCGCGCGGGTTCTCCTTCGCGGCGGGCGCCGAGAACGGCCCGTCGAACATCCCCGGCATCTACGAGGGGATGACGCGGGGATCGTTCTCCCTCACCGACGCCTACAACCGCGTCGACCGCTCGCCGCTCGGCAGCGCCGTACGGGGTGCGATGGGCGCGGTCGCGCTCCCCTACCAGGACCCCTGCCACGCCGAGAAACCCGTGCTGCTGCCCACCGGGCAGTGGGGTTGGGCCCCCACCGTCTTGCAGATGCAGGTGTTCCGCATCGGTGACCTCGCGATCGTGGCCGTCCCGGGCGAACCGACGACGATGGCGGGACGACGTCTCCGCGCCACGGTCGCCCAGGAGCTGGCCGCCGACGGGGTCAACCACGTCGTCGTCGCCGGCCTCGCCAACGCCTACAGCGGGTATGTGACGACCCGCGAGGAGTACGCCGCCCAGCACTACGAGGGCGCCTCGACCGAATTCGGCCCCCACCAGCTCGGCGCGTTCCGTCAGGAGGCCACCCGCCTGGCACGCGCTCTGCGCACCGGCAGCCCGGTCAGCGACGACCGCCCGCCACAGACGCGCAGCCAGGCCCTCACCCCGCAACGACCCGGGGTCGTGTTCGACGACGCGCCGCTGCGCCAGAGCTTCGGTCAGGTGCTCACCCAACCCGCGGCGACCTACCGTCGCGGCGAGACGGCCCGCGCAGAGTTCCGCGGCGGCCACCCCAAGAACGACTTCCGCACGATGCGCAGCTTCCTCGCCGTGCAACGCCTCGACGGTAACCAATGGGTCGACGTCCGCACCGACCGCGACTGGGACACGTTCTACACCTGGCGGCGTGAAGGAGTCGCGTTCTCACGCACCACCGTCGAGTGGCGCATCCCCGACGACACCCCGCCGGGCACCTACCGACTCGTGCAGACCGGCGACTGGAAGAACGGCTGGACCGGCCGCATCACCGGCTACACCGGCACCTCCAACCCCTTCACCGTCACCTGACCCGCCGAAAGGGCTCGCGCCGCACTCCGCCTCTACAGAGCTCACCGGCTCTATGGTGTGAGCGACGTCTCCACCCCACAGGGCAGACCCGTCGACGACACCCGGACCAGCCCACAAGGCTCGCACGAGGTCACCCCACCCCTCACCCCCTTCCCAGGAGGCCACCATGTCTGCTCCCGCCACGGGTGCCAAGCCACGTGAACAGTGGTCCGGTCAACTCGGGTTCCTTCTCGCCGCGATCGGTTCGGCCGTCGGCCTCGGCAACATTTGGCGCTTCCCCGGAGTCGCCTACGACAACGGTGGGGGCGCGTTCCTCATCCCCTATCTCGTCGCGCTCCTCACCGCCGGAATCCCGATCCTCTTCCTCGACTACGCCCTCGGTCACAAGTACCGCGGGTCGGCACCGGCCGTGTTCCGCCGCCTGCACAAGCGAGCCGAACCGCTCGGCTGGTTCCAGGTGCTCATCGCCTTCTTCATCACGACCTACTACGCGGTCGTCATCGCCTGGGCGGCCTCGTACGTGTGGTTCTCGGTCAACAAGGCGTGGGGCGACGACCCGGTGTCCTTCCTGGTGGAGGACTACCTCCAGCTCGGCTCCCCCGAGATCGGCTTCGACTTCGTTCCGGCCGTCCTCATCCCGCTCATCGGGGTGTGGATCCTCGTCCTGTTCATCATGCTCGGCGGCGTCCAGAAGGGCCTGGAGCGCGCCAACAAGATCTTCCTGCCGCTGCTCGTGATCCTCTTCGCAGGCCTGGTCGTCCGGGCCCTCACCTTGCCGGGCGCCGTCGACGGCCTCAACGCCTTCTTCACCCCCGACTTCGAGGCGCTCCTGCACCCCGGCGTGTGGATCGCCGCCTACGGGCAGATCTTCTTCTCCCTGTCGATCGCGTTCGGCATCATGCTCACCTACGCGAGCTACCTGCCCAAGCGCAGCAACCTCGGCGGCACCGGCCTCGTCGCCGCGTTCGCCAACAGCTCCTTCGAGATCCTTGCCGGTATCGGCGTGTTCGCCGCCCTCGGCTTCATGGCGATGCAGCAGGCCACCACTGTCGACCAGCTCGAAGGCATCACCGGCGTCGGCCTGTCGTTCATGACCTTCCCGGCGCTCATCAACGAGATGCCCGGTGGCCCGATCTTCGGGGTGCTGTTCTTCAGCTCTCTCGTGCTGGCCGGCCTCACGTCGATCATCTCGCTGCTCGAGGTCATCACCGCCGCCGTTCAGGAGAAGTTCGACCTGTCCCGCACCGTCGTCGTCTCCTCGGTCGGCGGGTTCATGGCGGTCGTGTCGGTGCTGTTCTACTCGACGACCAACGGCCTCAACCTGCTCGACGTCGTCGACAAGTGGGTCAACGAGATCGGCATCGTGCTCTCCGCGATCGTCATGACGATCCTCGTCACCTACGTGCTGCGGGCCCTGCCGAAGCTGCAGCGCCACCTCAACGGTGTCTCCGGCTTCGAGATCGGTGGCTGGTGGAAGCTGATGATCGGCGTCATCACGCCGATCATGCTCATCGTCATGCTGAGCGCCACGGTGCTCGCATTGCTGAGGGAGCCCTACGAGGGCTACCCCGCGTGGTTCCTCGGCAGCTTCGGGTGGGGCGTGCTGGCCGCCATGGTGATCGGCGCGTTCGTGTTCACGTTCATCCCGTGGCGCACCGACGTCGACGCGCGCAGCGAGTACGACGACGACGAAGGCCTGCCCGTGCACTCGGTGCTGCCTCCGGAGGACCGTACCTACGGCCCGCCGCAGACCACCCACCCCGACGACCACTACCGGCCGGGCACCGACCCCGACACGGGCCGCCCGCCCGGCATGCCCCGCCACGACCGGAAGGACACCTGAGCCATGACCCCCATCGCGATCACGTTTCTCGTCCTGTCGATGGTGCTCGTCTGGGGCGGCCTGATCCTCTCGGTCGTCGCCCTCATCCGCACCTCCAACAAGCCCGACACCACCGTGGCGGACACCCCCCACCACAACACCCCCTGACGGGGGCGCTCCTCGACCGACGAGGTCCCTCGTTGGTCGAGGAGCGAAGCGTCTCGAGACCATCGGCGAGACTCTCCCGTGAACTCACCATGGTTTCGAGACACTCGCTTCGCTCCCTCCTCAACCAACGAAGGTGGTGCGGCAGCTGTCATGCCCTCGCCTCCCACCTCGTTGGTCGAGGAGCGAAGCGTCTCGAGACCATCGGTGAGACTCTCCCGTGAACACACCATGGTTTCGAGACACTCGCTTCGCTCGCTCCTCAACCAACGAGGGGGGTCGGCCAGCTCCTTCACGAACCACGAGAGTTGGTGCGACGCGCCCCATGCCGTCGCCCCCGCCCCCGCCGTTGGTCGAGGAGCGAAGCGTCTCGAGACCATCGGTGAGACTCTCCCGTGAACTCACCATGGTTTCGAGACACTCGCTTCGCTCCCTCCTCAACCAACGAAGGTGGTGC
>JAUNTP010000167.1 GCA_030538585.1 Mobilicoccus sp. | reverse complement strand
GGTCGCGCCTACAACCTCGCGGCCCCCGCGAGCGGGCGCATCATGTCCGGTGGTGTCGACTCCAGCGCGCTCTACCCGCCGAAGCGGTTCTTCGGTGCGGCGCGCAACATCGAGAACGGCGGCTCCCTGACGATCCTCGCCACCGCCCTGGTCGAGACCGGGTCGAAGATGGACGAGGTCATCTTCGAGGAGTTCAAGGGCACCGGAAACATGGAGCTGCGCCTCTCGCGTCAGCTCGCCGACCGGCGCATCTTCCCGGCCGTCGACGTCAACCCGTCGGGCACGCGCCGCGAGGAGATCCTGCTCGCGAGCGAAGAGCTCAAGATCATGTGGAAGCTGCGTCGCGTGCTCGCTGCGCTCGACCAGCAGCAGGGCATCGAGCTGCTCATCGACCGCCTCAAGAAGTCCAAGAGCAACGCCGAGTTCCTCATGACGATCCAGCAGACGTCGAATATCAAGATGGACGACGACTGAGGGACTCACGCGACGACTTCGCTTTGTACAGCGAGCCCGTCACCGACGTCGTCGGTGACGGGCTCGGCCCGTCCCTGGGGCAGGAGTAGCCCCCCGCGCCACTGCCACGGACGGAAGGACAGCACGCCATGACACAGGACCGCCCCACGGTGCTCGTCGCGGACGACGACGACGACATTCGTGACCTCGTGTCGTTCAAGCTCACCCAGGCCGGTTACGACGTGACCGCCGTCGAGGACGGCACCTCGGCCTGGGCTGCGCTCACCGGTGGGGACGTCCCCGCCATCGCCGTGCTCGACGTGATGATGCCGGGCCTCTCGGGCCTGGACGTGCTGCGCAAGATCCGCGAGGACGACCGCACCAAGGACGTGCCCATCATCCTGCTCACGGCCCGCAGCCGGGAGAGCGACGTCGACGACGGTTTCGCCTCCGGCGCCAACGACTACGTCATCAAGCCGTTCAGTCCTCGCGAACTCGTGCACCGAGTGGGGACGGTCCTTTCACGCGGTCGCGGATGACGACCCAGGCGACGATCGCGGTTCTCGTCGTCGTCATGGTCGTGTGTGTCGTCCTCGTCGCCGCGACCGTGAGCGCACGCGTCGCACGCGAGCGCCGTTCGCGGTCCCTCGCCCGCCTCACCGGCCCGCATCGTGCCCTGCTGCTCGACGTGGCGAGCGGTGAGGACGACGACGGCAGTTCTGCCGCTGCTGTCACCGCCCTCACCGGCAAGACGTGGGAGGGGGTGCGCGGCGTCGTCATCACCCTGCTCACCAAGGTGCGGGGCGCGCCCGCCGACCAGCTGGTCGCGATCCTGCGCGAGCACGGCGAGATCGACCTGGCGCGTGCCGGCACCCGGGCCCGGTCGGTGACCCACCGTGCCCGGAGCGCCAACACGCTCGGGCTGACGCGGGCCGGCGAGGCCCTGCCCGACCTCGTTCCGCTGCTGGGGGACCGCTCACCCGAGGTGCGCCTCGTCGCGGCGCGCGCTCTCGGTCAGATCGCCGACCCCGCGGCCGCCTCCGAGGTGCTGCAGGCGGTCGTTCCGCCCGACGGGCGCCGCAGCGGACCCATCGGGGTGCCAGCGTGGATCGTCTCCGACGCCCTGCTCGCCATGGGTCCGACGGTCGGGCCGGTCGTGCTCGCGGGGCTCGTCGACCCCCACCCCCAGGTGCGCGGGGTCGCCGCCAGTGTCGCCGCCCACGCCACCTACCCGGGCCTGCGCCAGGTGCTGCGTGAACGCCTGGAGGTCGAGACCGAACCGCTCGTGCGGGCCTCGGTCGCGACCGCGCTGGGTCGCGTCGGTCGCCGCGACGACGTCGAGGTGTTGGCGGATCACGCGAGCCCCAGCACCGACCCCCACCTGCGCCGCGCGTGCGTCGACGCGCTCGGGGCGCTCGGGGCCGGAGAGGCCACCGAGGTCCTCGTCGAGCTCCTCGGTGACGATGACCGACGCCTCTCGACCATCGCGGCCGATGCCCTCGTGGGCCTCGGCCCCGCCGGTCGTGAGGTGCTCGAGGCGATCTCCGCCCAGGGTGACGCCGCGGCGCGAGCCGCCCGCGGCTCCCTGCAACTCGCCGACCTGCGAGGTGCCTCATGAGCACCCTCGCCACCTGGTGGGCGAGCGTGAGCGACGCGCTCGCCGGGCCACTGACCACCGTGTTCGAGATCATCGCCTGGCCGATGCTCGCCTACTTCTTCGCCATCAACACGAGCTACCTCATCCTTGTGCTCTTCGCAGCCTCGGAATTTCTCTCGCACCTGCGCCGCACCGAGCACGCCGGCCGCTCGCAGGTGGTCTCGAGTCGTCTCGCGCCGGGTGTGAGCCTGGTGGTGCCCGCCTACAACGAGTCCGCCGGGATCGTGCCGTCGGTGCAGTCCCTGCTCGCGCTGCGTCACCCACGTCACGAGGTCGTCGTGGTCGACGACGGCAGCACCGACGACACCTTCGAGCGCCTCGCGGACCGGTTCGACCTCGTCGAGATCGATCGCGAGGTGCCCACGGACGTGCCGGTCTCGGTCGAGGTGTCGAGCGTGCACGTGCCTGCCGACGGGCTCACCCGCCTCACCGTCGTGCGCAAACCGAACTCCGGCAAGACCGACGCCGTCAACACCGGCCTCAACGCTGCCGTCGAACCCCTGGTGGCCGTCGTCGACGCCGACTCGATCCTCGAACCGGACGCCCTCGTCGTCGTCGCCGAACCCTTCGCCGAAGACCCGGTGCGCACCATCGCCACCGGCGGTGTCATCCGCGCCGCCAACGGCTGCACCGTCGTCGACGGCCGTGTCGTCGACGTCCGCATGCCCCGCTCCTGGCTCGGACGCATCCAGGTCGTCGAGTACCTGCGCGCGTTCCTCCTCGGTCGCAGCGGCTGGTCGCGCATCGACTCCCTCGTCCTCATCAGCGGCGCCTTCGGCATGTTCCGCCGCGACGTCCTCGTCGAGATCGGCGGCCTCGCCCGAGACTGCATCGGGGAGGACTTCGAGCTCGTCGTCCGCATGCACCGCCACATGCGCGATCAGGGGCGGGATTACCGGGTGCAGTTCGTCGCCGAACCCATCGCCTGGACGGAGGTGCCGACCGACCTGCGCGTGCTGCGCTCCCAGCGTCGGCGCTGGCACCGCGGCCTCTACGAAGTGCTCATGCGGCACGCCGGCATGCTCTTCCGGCCCCGCTACGGGCGCATCGGCTCCCTCGCGCTGCCGTGGCTGTGGCTGTTCGAACTCCTCGTGCCCGTGCTGGAACTCGCCGGGCTCGTCCTCGTCCTCCTCGGCCTCGCCGTCGGCGTGCTCGACACCTCGTTCGCGTTGCTGTTCCTCGCCGTCGCCTACGGGTACGCCCTGCTGGTCAACCTCGCGTCGATGACCATCGAGGAGCTGTCGTTCCACAAGTACCCGCGCTGGCGCGACCTCGGCATCGCCGTGATCGCCTCCGTGCTGGAGAACCTCGGCTACCGCCAACTCACCGCGTGGTGGCGGATCGAGGGCCTGGTCCAGGGCCTGCGGGGCGGCCGGCACGAGTGGGGCACGATGACGCGCACCGGGTTCGGCGAGCCCGCACCTGCTCCGGAGCGTGCCGCATGAGCGCCGGGCGAGGGGTGAGCGGCGTCGTGCGCGACCTCGTGGGTGCCCGCGGCTCGGCCAAGCGCAGCATCGTCGTGTTCGCTGCGACGATGTGCGCCCTCATGCTCGCCATCGCCGTGCCCACCACGGTGAGCGCCGACCGTCAGGTCCAGAACGCCACCCGGTTGACGACGATGGTCGGTCCCGCCGTCGACGCCAACGTCCTCATCCGCACCTCCGTTTCCGACTCCTTCTCGATCCTCCGTGGCGAGGCGGCGGCCGCCCCGGGCGGTGACCTCCACGCCTCCCTGTCCGGGGAGCTGTCGACCGAGGCCGCCAGCGGCCTGGAACGGGCCGAACGCGCCGCGGACGGGGCGCTCACCCGGCTCGACGGCATCGTCGCGACCGACGAATACGCCGATTCGGCACTCACCCGGCAAGTCATGGACGAGCTCGTGGACGAGCAGCGCGACGCCATGGACCGGTGGTGGTCGTGGACGCGATCGGAGCGCCTCGACGCCGAGGAGGGCGTGCGCGCCTACACCGCGGCACTCGCCGCCAACGGCCGCGTGGGGGAGGCCCTGCAGGACGACCGCGCGCACCTGCGCGAGGCCACCCGCGTCGGGAGCCTGAACATCACCACGATCGTGCTGGCCGCCACGGCCATCGCGTTCGTGCTCGCCGTCCTCGTCTCCATCCTCACGGTGCGCTCCCTCACCGGGCCCATCGACACCCTGCGGCACGCGGTGCGCCGTCAGCGTGCGGGCGACCGTGGCGCGTACGCACGGGTCGATCACGGGGCCCGCGAGCTGCGTGAGCTCGCCGCCGACGTCAACGCGCTCACCGCCGCTCACCTGAGGCTCCGGGACGAACAGGACATGCGCCTCGCGTTCGAGCGGGCCGAGACCCAGCTCGCCCGCCGCCTGCGCGAGGTGTCCTCCCGGCTGGACGCGGTCGACATCACCGTCCGCGCCCTCGCCCGGCGCCTGCCCGCCGACCACTGCGTCGGACTGCTGCTGGACGAGCACCACCGGCCCGTCGAATGGGCGCAGGCCCACGGCCGGCCGGGCGACGTCGCGCGCCTCGACGACGACGACCTCGCCGAGGTCGTCCACCACCTCATCACCGACGAGGACGCGCTCGACGTCGACGATCTCGCCGAGGGCGAGACCGCCGCCGACGTCGTCACCATCGACGCGGCCGAGGGCAGCATGCTCGTCGTCCCCATCGGCCTCGCCGGTGGTGCGATCGGGCTGCTCATCGTGCACGACCGTCGCGACCGCGACGCGTGGCGTGAGGCCGAGGTGGGATTCCTGGAGGGCGCCGCGGAGGTCCTCGCCCGCGTGGTCGTCCAGCAGGAGGTCGACACCGCCCGCGAACAGCACGTCCGCAACCTCGAAGAACTCGACCGCCAGAAGGACGTGTTCCTCTCCACGGTCAGCCACGAGCTGCGCACCCCGCTGACGAGCATCCGCGGCTACCTCGAGATGCTCATCGACGGCGACGCCGGCGACCTCACCGACGGTCAGGTGCGGATGCTCGGCATCGTCGACCGCAACGCCGCCCGGCTGCGCGGCCTCATCGAAGACCTTCTCGTGGTCACGCGCCTGCAGACCGACGGGGCCTCGGGCGAACGGGACATCGTCGACGTCAGCGGGCTGCTGCGGGACACCGCCGCCGAGCTGGCTCCCGAGGCCATCCGCGCCGGCATCCACGTCACCGTCCACACCGACGAGGAGATCCCCGTGCGCGGCCACCGCGACGACCTCGCCCGCGCCTTCTCCAACGTAGTCGCCAACGCCGTCAAGTTCACCCCGTCCGGGGGCAAGGTCGACCTGCACGCCGTGCTCGACGCGCAAGCCCGCGCCGTGCGCATCGTGTGCGAGGACACCGGCATCGGCATCCCCGCCGAAGACCTGCCCCGCATGTCGGAGCGGTTCTACCGGGCCTCCAACGCCGCCGACGCCCAGATTCCCGGCACCGGCCTCGGCCTGTCCATCGTGCGCGCCATCGTCGAGAACCACGGCGGCGACCTCCACCTGGACTCGACCCACGGCGAAGGCACCACCGTCACCTTCACCCTCCCCGCCACCACCTGACTCCCGCCTGCCTCGCAGGTGTGCGCGACCCGAATCGACTTTTCAGCGACGCCTCTGGCATCATGGCTCGTTGGCTACCGGTTCACGCGCCGGGGGCGCTCGCACGTCGTGCGCCGCCACCCACGGTCGACCCACCTGACGGACACGACCGCAGCGACCCGGCAGACCTCCGACGTCAAGGAGACACCCGTGCAGAAGGACATCCACCCCGACTACGTCGAGACGACCGTGACGTGCACCTGCGGCAGCAGCTTCGTCACGCGCAGCACCGCCACGAGCGGTCGCATCAACGCCGACGTGTGCAGCCAGTGCCACCCGTTCTACACGGGCAAGCAGAAGATCCTCGACACCGGTGGTCGCGTCGCCCGCTTCCAGCAGCGCTACGGCAAGAAGTAGAACGCTGCCGAGAACGCCGATCTCCCTGCGGGGAGGTCGGCGTTCTCCCGTTCCCCGCCGAGGAGCGACCCCCGACAGGGAGAGAGCGACACCCTACCTCCGTTGGTCGAGGAGCGAGCGAAGCGAGTGTCTCGAGACCACTGCCAGCGTGACGGCGTCAGCCGACGGTGGTTTCTCTCACCAACGGGGGTGGTCTCGCTGGTCCCGAGCCCGCCACTACCTGCGAACCTCGACGAAGGGTCCCCAGATGAACAGCGTCTCCGCACTCTTGGAGTCGGCGTTGCCTGCCGTGAACGAGCATGCCGAGTGTGAGGCGAGCCTGGCCGACCCCGACGTCCTCGGCGATCCTGCCGCGGTGCGCCGGATCAACAAGCGTTACGCCGCGTTGGGGCCGACGGTCGCGGCCCGCGGCGAGCTCCTCACCGCGGTCGAGGACCTCGAGGCGGCCCGCGAACTCGCCGTCGACGACGCCGGGTTCGCCGAGGAGATCCCGGCTCTCGAGGCGGCGCGCGACGAGGCGGCCGAACGTCTGCGCCTGCTCATGCTGCCGCGCGACCCCGACGACGACCGCGACGTCATCCTCGAGGTCAAGGCGGGGGAGGGCGGTGAGGAGTCGGCCCTGTTCGCGGGCGACCTGGTGCGCATGTACCTGCGGTACGCCGAACGGCGTGGCTGGTCGGCCCAGATCATTGACGCGACCGACTCCGACCTCGGCGGGTACAAGGACGTGCGGGTGGCGGTCAAGGCCAAGGGCACGCCCGGCCCGGGGGAGGCGCCGTGGGCGCGGCTCAAGTACGAGGGCGGGGTCCACCGCGTCCAGCGGGTGCCCGTGACCGAGAGTCAGGGGCGGGTGCACACGTCGGCGGCGGGCGTGCTCGTCCTGCCCGAGGTCGAGGACGAGGGCGAGGTCGAGATCGGCCCGAACGACCTGCGCATCGACGTCTACCGCAGCTCCGGGCCGGGCGGGCAGTCGGTCAACACGACCGACTCGGCGGTGCGCATCACCCATCTGCCGACCGGGATCGTCGTGTCGTGTCAGAACGAGAAGAGTCAACTGCAGAACAAGGAGGCGGCGCTGCGGGTGCTGCGGGCGCGGTTGTTGCAGGCGGCACGGGACGCGGCCGAGGCGGAGGCGTCGGCGACGCGCCGCAGCCAGGTCCGCACCGTCGACCGCAGCGAACGCATCCGCACCTACAACTTCGGCGAGAACCGCATCGCCGACCACCGCACCGGTTTCAAGGCGTACAACCTCGACGTCGTCCTCGACGGAGACCTCGACCCCGTGGTGGGCTCGGCCATCGCGGCCGACGAGGCCGCGAGAATGGCCGCCCTCGCCGAGGGCGACGCATGAGGGGCGAGCGACCCACCCCCCGTTGGTCGACGAACGGGCTCGTTGCCACCCCCGTTGGTCGAGGAGCGAGCGAAG
>JAUNTP010000004.1:39170-47832 GCA_030538585.1 Mobilicoccus sp. | reverse complement strand
ACTCCTCGATCTCGCGCGGGTAGATGTTCTCCCCGCCGCGGATGACCATGTCCTTGATGCGGCCGACGATGGCGCAGTAGCCGTCCTCGTCCATGGTCGCGAGGTCGCCGGTGTGCATCCAGCCCTCGTCGTCGATGGCCTCGGCCGTCTTCTCCGGCTCGTCCCAATACCCCTTCATCACCGAGAAGCCCTTGGTGCAGAACTCACCCGTCGCGCCGATCGGCACCGTCTCGCCGGTTGCAGGGTCGACGATCTTGATCTCCAAGTGCGGCAGCACACGGCCGACGGTCTCGGTGCGACGACGCAGATCGTCGTCGCTGCGGGTGGACGTCGACACCGGAGACGTTTCCGTCATGCCGTAGTTGATGGCCACCTCACCCATGTTCATCTTGTCGATGACCTGCTTCATCACCTCGATCGGGCACGTGGCGCCCGCCATGATGCCGGTGCGCAGCGTCGACAGGTCGTAGTCCTCGAAGCTGGACAGCGCCAACTCGGCGATGAACATCGTCGGCACCCCGTACAGCGACGTCGCCTTCTCCGCCGACACCGCCTCCAGGGCGGATTCCGGCGTGAACGTCGGCGCCGGAATGATCATGGTCGCACCGTGACTCGTGCACGCCAGGTTGCCCATCACCATGCCGAAGCAGTGGTAGAACGGCACCGGAATGACGACCCGGTCCTCCTCCGTGTAGTGCAGCATCTCGCCGACGAGATACCCGTCGTTGAGGATGTTGCGGTGCGTGAGCGTCGCGCCCTTGGGAAAGCCCGTCGTCCCGGAGGTGTACTGGATGTTGATGGGGTCGTGCGGGTCGAGCGATTCCAGCCGCTCCCGCAACTGCTCGTCGCTGACCTTCTCGGCGCCCGCCAGGAGCTCGTCCCAGCTCTCCTCACCGATGTAGAACGCCCGCTCCAAACTCGGGCGCTTGGTCATGAGCTGCTCGACCATCTGCTTGTACTTGGAGGACTTGAACTCCACCGCGCTCGCCACCATGCGCATGCCCGACTGCTCCACGACATAGTCGAGCTCGTGGCTGCGGTAGCTGGGGTTGATGTTGACGAGGATGACGCCGATCTTCGCCGTCGCGTACTGGATCAGGGTCCACTCGGCGCAGTTCGGCGACCAGATGCCCATCCGGTCACCCTTGTTCAGCCCCACTGCCATGAGGCCCTTGGCGAGGGTGTTGACGTCCGCGTCGAACTCCGCGTAGGTCCACCGCCGACCGCCAGGGATGTCGACCAGCGCTTCACGCTCACCGAAGCGCTCGACCGTGCGCTCCAGATTCGCTCCGATGGTCTCTTCCAACAGCGGGGTGTCGGTTTCCCCTTTGGCGTAGGACAGGGCAGCGGACATGGTCTCGAACCTCCCGGGCACGACGATGTGACTGGCGTGGAATCCCCTTCATCCTGCCCGCAGGCCGGGCACGGGCACAACAGTCGCGTCGCAGCGGCGACGAGCGGTCCGACTCCGCGGCGAATGGCGTCCGTGCCCGGCCACGGCCGCTGACGTCGACGCAGGGGCTCGCCTCAGACTGCCCGCGCCGCTCGTCGCCGGCCTGACGCGGCGCTACCGTGGTGGCGATGACCGCGCCGTCCCCGCTCGCCACCGGCCGCCCGGCCGCGTCGGCGGCGGGACTCGCCGAGGAGTTGCGGAGCCGCGACGACGCCGCGCTCACCCACCTGATCGCCTCCCGCCCCGATCTCGGACGTCCGGCGCCGCCCGACATCACCGCCCTCGCCGCGCGGGCCCTCTCCCCCGCGAGCATCCGCCGCGCCCTCGACGGCCTCGACACCCCCCACCTGCGCGCCCTCGACGCAGCGACCGTGGCGACAGGTGGATCGATCGGGGAGGTCGCACAGCTCCTGGGCGCCTCGACGGAGCAGGCCACCGACGTGCTGCAGCGGCTGCACGATCTGGCGTTGGTCGCCCTCGACGGGCCCACGGTCGTGGTGCCCCGCCAGGTCGCGGAGGTCCTCGAACCCGTGGCCGGCCTCGCCCCACCCCACCCGGACGACCCCGCACCCACCCCGTCGGTCGATCTTGCGACAGACTCGTCCGTCGACCTTCTCCTGCGCGACGCCCCGCGGGGCGCCCGCGAGCTCCTCGACCGCCTCACGTGGGGGCCGCCGACGGGCGTCCTCGACCCGGACGGCCCGCTGGCGACCGCGAGTGCGTGGCTCGTCGAGCACCACCTGCTGCGCGAGGGCGACGGACCGGGGTCGGTGGTCCTGCCGCGCACGATCGCTCTGGCCCTGCGGCGGGGGCGATTGCACCCCGAGGCGACCGCCCCCGTGCTCACTGTCACCGGTCACGGCGTCGATCGGGTCGATGCCGCGGCGGGCGCTCGCGCGGCAGACGTCCTCGGGCTGGTCGAAGAGATCGCCGATGCGTTCGGCGCGGCGCCACCGCGCGTCCTGCGCGCCGGTGGGCTCGCGGTGCGGGATCTGCAGGAGAGGGCCGAGCGTCTCGGCTGCACGATCCACGAGACGTCCCTGCTGCTGGAGCTCATGCGGGCCGCGCGGCTGGTGGCCGACGACGGCGCCGCGCAAGACCCGCTCTGGGCTCCGACGCGTCACTACGACGACTGGATCGACACCGACGACGCCCAGCGTTGGGCGGACGTGGTTTCAGCCTGGCGCGATCTGCCGAGGGCGCCCCATCTGGTGGGGCGTCGCGGTCGCAGCGGGCCGATCAACGTGTGGTCCGCCGAGGTGGCTCTGCCCGGGGTCATCGAGGCCCGTCGTCACGTGCTCACCGTGCTGGGCTCGGTGGAACCGGGAGGCGGTGTCGCTGCGGTGGAGGTGGGCCGGCACCTGTCGTGGGAGCGGCCACGCCGCCCCGCCTCGTTCCACGACGACATCACTGCCGCGACGATGCTGGAGGCCGAAGCGCTGGGCATCACCTCGGCGGGGGCGCTGTCATCGGCCGGGCGAGGGCTGCTCGGGCTCGACGTTCCTGGGGCCACCACGATGAGCGACGGTGGTCTCGAGACGTCGCTTCGCTCCTCCTCGACCAACGGGGAGGGGGCACCCCCTCTGGACCCGTCGCTGAGCTCCTCCTCCGTGGATCGAGGACAGAGCGCAGCGACTGTCGCGAGATCGACCAACGGGGAGGGGACGGCTCCGCACACTTCCGCACATGGGTGGGGGGTGCGGCTGCCGGAGCCTGTCGATCGGGTGGTGCTACAGGCCGATCTGACGGCGGTGGCGCCAGGGCGGCCGACCCGCACGCTCGGCGCGTTTCTGCGGCGAGCCGCTGACGTCGAGTCGCGCGGTGGGGCCACGACGTACCGGTTCTCGGCGAACAGCATCGGGCGGCTCTTCGACGACGGATGGGACGCGCAGGGCATCCTGCACATGCTCGACACCTCCAGCCTGACACCGGTACCGCAACCCCTGACCTACCTCGTCGCCGACGCTGACCGCCGACACGGGCGGGCGCGGGTGGGTGCGGCCACGTCGTACCTCCGTAGCGAGGACACCGCGGCGCTCGACGAGCTGCTCACCTCGCCGGAGGCGGCCGCAGCTCGGCTGCGGCGAATCGCGCCGACGGTGATCGTGTCGCCGCTGGCGCCGACCCGTCTGCTCGACCTGCTGCGTCGTGCAGGGCTGTCCGCGCTCGCGGAGGGGGCCGACGGCACCCTCGTCACCGGCGCCGCCGCCCCCGCACGGGCGGCCACCCCGCGCCCGGCGCCCGCAGCCGTCACGCACACCGTGGATGCGAGCGCCGTCGTCACGGCCCTGCGGGCAGCGGAACCGGCCCCGGCAGACGCCGGCGAGCGCGTCCGCCAGTCCGCCTCGACCACGACGTCGGCCGACCCGACCATTCCCGTTCTCGACCCGGTTGTCTCCGCGAACATGCTGCGTGAAGCCATGGCGGTCGCGGGCGAGGTGTGGGTCGGTGTCGTCGACAGCACCGGGGCCACGGCACGATGGCAGGTGCGCCCCACGGCCGTGACCGGAGGCTTGCTGCAGAGCGTCGACCCCATGACGGGCCGCGCCCGCAGCATCTCCCTGTCACGCATCACCGGGGTGGTGGCCCTGCCGGAGTGAGGTCGCGGTGGTCCCTGGCGGTGCGCCAGGTGGCCATCTGAGGCTTATCCTTCCCCAGATCGCGATCCAGAGAAGTTTAGACCCTTAACCTTCCCTGGATCGCGCGTGTCACCAGATGCGGACGCGGTCGGCGGGGTCGAGCCACATGCCGTCGCCCTCCTTGACGTCGAACGCGTCGTGGAACTCGGTGAGGTTGCGGGGGATGTTGGCGCGGAACTCACCGGGGCTGTGCGGGTCGATGGCGAGGAGCCGCTTGGCCTCCTCGGGTCGTGCCTTGAGCCGCCACACCTGCGCCCACCCGGCAAAGAGTCGCTGGTCACCGGCCATGTCGTCGATGACCGGGGCCGACGCCAGGCCGCCCTCGCCGAGGCTCAGGCGGTAGGCCAGGTGCGCGATCGTGACCCCGCCGAGGTCGCCGATGTTCTCCCCCACCGTCAGGGCACCATTGACGGTCTCACCCGGCAGATCGCGCGGTTCGAGCACGTCGTACTGCTCGATGAGGGCTTGCGCGAGCGCGTCGAATGCCTCACGGTCGGCGTGGGTCCACCAGTCCGACAGGTTGCCGTGCCCGTCGTACTTCGACCCCTGGTCGTCGAACCCGTGCCCGATCTCGTGCCCGATGACCGACCCGATCGCGCCGTAGTTGACGGCGTCGTCGGCGTGCAGGTCGAAGAACGGAGGCTGCAGGATCGCGGCCGGAAAGACGATCTCGTTCATCGTCGGGTTGTAGTAGGCGTTGACGGTCTGCGGCGGCATGTACCACTCGCCCCGGTCGACCGGCGTGCCCAGCTTGGCCCAGTCGCGGTCGGTCTCGAACTCATGCGCCCGGCGCACGTTGCCGAGCAGGTCGACGACGTCGATGACGAGGTCGGAGTAGTCGCGCCACCGCTCCGGGTACCCGATCTTGGGCGTGAACATCGACAACTTCTCGAGGGCGCGGGCCTTGGTCTCCTCGCTCATCCACTCCAGGTCGGCGATGTCGATGCGGTAGGCCTCGATGAGGTTGTCGACGAGGGTGACCATGCGCTCCTTGGCCTCCGGCGGGAAGTGCCGCTCGACGTACAGGCGGCCCACGCCCTCGCCGATAAGGGTGTTGACGAGGTCGACGCCCCGCTTCCAGCGCTCCCGCTGCTCGGGTGTGCCCGTGAGGGTGCGGCCGTAGAAGTCGAAGTTCTCCTCGACGATCGCCGACGTCAGGTAGGGCGCGAACGAGCCGACGATGCGACGGATCACCCACGACTGCCAGTCGGCCAGCGGTAGATCCGCCACCGCCGACGACAGGGCCTCCAGGTAGCTGCTCTGCCGCGCCACCACCTCGTCGATCTTCTCCAGCGGCGCACCGTGGGCCTCCAGCCAGGTGCGCCACGGCACGTTCGGGGCCAGCTCGTCGAGCTCGTCCAGCGTGACCTTGGTGTGCGTCGCGACGGCGTCGCGGGAGCGCACCCGATCCCAGTGCCCACCGGCGAGTCGTTCCTCGACACGCCAGGCGGCCTCGGCGTCGAACGACAGGTCACCGAGCAGCTCGGCCAACCGCCCCAGGTGCGCCCGGTAGGCCTCGCGGACCTCGGCGTACCGCTCGTCGCGGTAGTACGACTCGTCGGGCAGGCCGAGGCCCGACTGCTGGAGGTACACGATGTAGGAGGAGGAGTCGCGCTTGTCGGTGTCGACGTACACGGCCACCGCGTCGCCCACACCCTGACGTTGCAGGCGACCCAGCACGGCCCACAACTCCTCGACCGACGAGGCGGCGCGGACCGCGGCGATGTCATCGGCGACGGGCTCCAGGCCGCGGCTCTCGACGCGCTCCTCGTCGAGGAACGAGGCGTACAGCCCGCCCACCTGCATGCGGACCGTTCCCTCTTCATCGGCGGACGGCACCCCGGCGCTGCGCCCCGCCTCTTCGAGCAGGACTCGCACGTTCTCGCGGGCCTGGTCGGCGAGGATGTCGAACTCGCCGTACCGGCCGCGGTCGCCGGGGATCTCGGTGCGCGCGATCCAGGCCCCGTTGACGTGCCCGAACAGGTCGTCCTGCGGTCGGACGTCACGGTCCATCGCGCTCTGGTCGATGCCCGATCGCAGGGCGGCGGAGTCTGCATGCTCGGTGGCCATGGTGGTCCTCTCGTTCGCTGGCGTTCCTGCCACGGTAGCGATCACCACCGACACCCCATCGGCGTTCGCCGGATGTGTGAGGCTGGAGGCGCCCCCACTGCCCCCGACCGACAAGCGAGCCCGGCACCGTGAGCACCCTCGACCTCGTCATCACCCTCGTCGCGCTCGGGGTGTTCCTCTGGTGCCTGCGGCTGCTGATGACCCACGGTCGCGCGCTGCGGTTGTTCTTCGTGACGATCAACCTCGCAATCCTCAGCGGGCTGGTGCTCGCTTACCAGGTGCTCGTCGGAGTGGTCACCGCGCTCGGGCTGACCTGACCGGTCAGTCGAACGCGGGCTGGGCGGCCAGGGCGGGCAAGAAAACAGGTGAGGATGCAGCGAAGTGGGGGTGATCACCCCCAGTTCTCTGCGTCCTTGCCTGTGTTCTTACCTCGACTCCGACGGCGCAGGCGTGCTCGCCTCAGAGGGTCGCGGTGAACCCGCGGTGTGAGGCCGTGAAGCCGAGGTGCTCGTAGAACCGGTGGGCGTTGCCGCGCTCGACCTCCGAGGCGATGAAGACCGTCGACGCACCGTGCCTCCGCGCCTCGTCGAGAGCCCACGCGAAAAGGGCTTCCCCGATGCCGCGCCCGCGCATCGTCGGCAGGGTGGCGACGCCGTCGATCTGGACCCGCATCGCGCCCCGGTCGGCGAGGGTGGGGATGAGGCTCAGCTGCGCGGTGCCGACGACCTGACCGCCCAACTCAGCCACGGCGAGCACCTGCCGGGCATCGGAGGCGATCTTCGCGAACGCCGCAGCGTAGGGGGCCGGGTCGCCGCCGCGCCCCTCGGTGACGAGGTCGGCGAGCGCCTCGACGTCCTCGAGGCGGGCCTGCCGCACCACGGGCTCGTCGGGGACCTCAGGCGCGGATGGTGCCTCGCTCACTCGGGCGTCCCGAGGGCCCGCACGACCGCCGAGGCCGACGGGCGCCCGAGCTGCTGGGCCATCCACACGCTCGTCTCGACCATGGCTTCCAGGTCGATGCCGGTCTCGATGCCAAGGCCGTGCAGCATCCACAACAGGTCTTCGGTGGCGAGGTTGCCGGTCGCGCTCTTGGCGTACGGGCAACCGCCGAGACCACCGGCGGAGGAGTCGACGATCGTGACGCCCTTGCGAAGCGCGGTGAGAGTGTTCGACAAGGCCTGCCCGTAGGTGTCGTGAAAGTGCACGGCGATGCGATCGAGGTCGATGCCGGCCTCCACCAGCCCGTCGATGACCGCTTCGACCTGCCCGGTGGTGCCGACGCCGATGGTGTCGCCGATCGAGAGTTCGTCGCAGCCGAGGTCCATGAGGCGTTTGGCGACGTCAACGACCTGCTCGGGGGCGACGTCACCCTCCCACGGGTCCCCGAAGCACATCGACACGTAGCAGCGGATCCACAACCCGGCGTCCTTGGCGCGCTTGACGACCGGGCCGAACATGTCGAACTGGCCGTCGACGGTGGAGTTGAGGTTCTTCGCCGCGAACGTCTCGGTCGCCGACCCGAAGATGGCGATCGAGCTCACGCCCGCCTCCAGCGCGCGGTCGAGACCCTTCTCGTTGGGCACGAGCACGGGCCGGTGGGGGCCACGGGCCGACTCACCCAGGTCGGCGAGCAGATCGGCGGCGTCGGCGAGCTGCGGCACCCACTTGGGCGAGACGAACGACGTCGTCTCGATGACCTCCACACCCGCCTTCTCCAGGCGCCGCACGAACTCCGCCTTGACCTCGACGGGGACCATGTTCTTCTCGTTCTGCAAGCCGTCGCGGACGCCGACCTCGTAGATCTTCACCTTCGACGGCAGTCCCTCGACGGGCGTGCACTGCGGTGCTCGCATCACGTGCTCCTTTGCGTGGCGGTGGGTGCCGTCCCCATCCTGCCGCATCGAGGCGCGAGGCCGTCGAGCCGCGAGCGACCATCGTCGGCGACACTGGCGCCATGCCGGGTGCCCTCATCGTCCAGAGCGACAAGACGCTGCTGCTGGAGGTCGATCACGACGACGCAACCGCCGCGCGCCGCGCCATCGCACCGTTCGCTGAGCTGGAGCGGGCGCCCGAGCACATGCACACCTACCGGGTCACCTCCCTCGCGCTGTGGAACGCGCGCGCCGCCGGGTTCGACGCCGAGCAGGTGGTCGACGCGCTCGTGACCCACAGCCGCTACCCCGTGCCGCACGCCCTGCTCGTCGACATCGCCGACACGATGGACCGCTACGGCAGGCTCGTGCTCGAGAAGGAACACACCGGCGGCGACGCACCCCGCCTCGCCGGGACCGACGAAGGGCGGCTCGTGCTGCGTGCCACCGACCGGCCCGTCCTCGAAGAGGTAGTGCGCCACAAGAAGATCCGCCCGCTGCTCGGCGAGCGGCTCGACGACCTCACCGTCGTCGTGCACCCCAGCGAGCGGGGGCACCTCAAGCAGGAGCTCCTCAAGGTCGGCTGGCCCGCCGAGGACCGTGCCGGGTACGTCGACGGCGAGGCCCAC
>JAUNTP010000004.1:0-39142 GCA_030538585.1 Mobilicoccus sp. | reverse complement strand
GCAGGACGGCTGGAGTCTGCGCCCGTATCAGGAGCAGGCGGTCGACGGGTTCTGGCACGGCGGCTCGGGCGTCGTCGTCCTGCCCTGCGGAGCGGGCAAGACCCTCGTCGGGGCGGGCGCGATGGCGCGGTCGGGCACGACGACCCTCATCCTCGTGACGAACACGGTCTCCGCGCGGCAGTGGCGCGCCGAGTTGCTGCAGCGCACGAGCCTCACCGAGGACGAGATCGGCGAGTACTCGGGCGCCCGCAAGGAGATTCGGCCGGTGACGATCGCGACCTACCAACTGCTGACGACCCGCCGCAAAGGCGCCTACACCCACCTCGACCTGCTCGACGCCCGCGACTGGGGGCTCGTCGTCTACGACGAGGTGCACCTGCTGCCCGCCCCGATCTTTCGGATGACGGCCGACCTGCAGGCTCGGCGCCGATTGGGTCTCACCGCGACGCTGGTGCGCGAGGACGGGCGGGAGCACGACGTGTTCTCCCTCATCGGACCGAAGAGGTTCGATGCGCCGTGGAAGGAGATCGAGGCGCAGGGCTACATCGCCCCGGCCGACTGTGTCGAGGTGCGGGTCGCCCTCAGTGAGTCGGAGCGCATCGCCTACGCCACCGCGGAGCCGGACGACCGCTACCGGCTGGCCTCGTGCGCGCCCGTCAAGGACAGTGTCGTCGAGCGGATCGTGCAGCGGCACGCCGGCGCGCCGACCCTGGTCATCGGTCAGTACCTCGACCAGCTCGAATCGCTCGCGGGCCGCCTGGACGCGCCGTTGCTCACCGGGCAGACCACCGTCGCGCAGCGTCAGAAGTTGTTCGAGGCGTTCCGCACCGGCGAGATCGACCTGCTCGTGGTGAGCAAGGTCGCGAACTTCTCGATCGACCTGCCCGAGGCGTCGGTCGCGATCCAGGTGAGCGGGACGTTCGGGTCGCGGCAGGAAGAGGCGCAGCGTCTCGGGCGGCTGCTGCGACCCAAGGCCGATGGTGGCACCGCCCACTTCTACAGCGTCGTCACCCGCGACACCGTCGACGCCGACTTCGCCGCCCACCGCCAACGCTTCCTCGCCGAACAGGGCTACGCCTACCGCATCCTCGACGAGGGCGACCTCTGAACCCACCCTGCCGTTGGTCGATTTCGAGACGCTTCGCTCCTCAATCCGAGAAGGAGAAGCGAAGCGACATCTCGAGACAGGTGAGGTCACGTCAGAGCCTCGCCCACCACCGTTGGTTGAGGAGGAGCGAAGCGACGTCTCGAAACCACCGGGGCCTCGACGGAGTAGCGGTACCACCGAGGCAGGTCACGGGAGGAGTCTCGGTGGTCTCGAGACGCTTCGCTCCTCGACCAACGGGGGGTGCTCCCCCTCGGCCAACCGGGGGATGAGTCTTGTCCTCGCTCAACGGGGGTGGGTGCCCAGACGTTGCTCAGAATTCACCCTCCCCGGTGCCGGGCGGCGTGATCGACGGGCTAGCGTCTGCGGTGTCCTGTCGTCGTGGGGGCTGCCGCCCTCCGCACCGCATCCGGCTCGACCGGCCTGTCTCGTAGGGAATCTCATGCACCGCAGCGTTCGGACCGCCGTCACCGTCGCGTTGGTCGCACCGCTGGTGATCGCCACCGCCCACGGGGCTCAGGCCACCACGCCGATCGACCCGCCGCCCGCTCCCGGCCTGCCCGCCGAGATCAACGACCAGGTGCGTGCCGCCGCCGGCACGACGAGCGTCGCGCCCCGACGCACGACGCGCCCGTGGACCATGACGCAGTACCGCGCCCAGAAGGTCGCGTGGTCGGAGAAGAACTGCACCGAGAGCACCGCCCTCACCGCGACCCTCGTCGGCGAGAAGGTCGAGTGCGCCACCGTGCGTACTCCCCTGGCCTGGCGCGATCTGTCGAAGGGGTCGATGGACCTGCACATCAGCCGCGTCGCTGCCACCGGCCGCGGCGCGCGGACCCTCTTCGTCAACCCCGGCGGCCCCGGTGGCGCCGCCGGGCCGATGACGTTGTCGGTCGCGGCTTTGAAGCCCGCCCTGAAGTCGACCCACCACATCGTCGGCGTCGACCCGCGCGGTACCGGCGGCAGCACCCCGCTGGAGTGCATGCCTGAGACCCTCGGCGTCGCCGACTCCCGCGACCTGTCCACCACGA
This sequence comes from Mobilicoccus sp., assembly GCA_030538585.1. Taxonomy (GTDB): domain Bacteria; phylum Actinomycetota; class Actinomycetes; order Actinomycetales; family Dermatophilaceae; genus Mobilicoccus. Next base: position 37,006 of record JAUNTP010000004.1, on the reverse strand, counting down.
CTCGCAACGCCTCCCGCGCCTCCATGAAGGCGTTCGTCGACGCGTGCGTGAAGAAGCACGGCCGCTACCTGCAGCACATCACCACCTACGACACCGTCTCCGACCACGACCTCGTTCGGCAGCTCCTCGTCGGCCGCACCACCAAGGTCGACTGGTTCGGCGTCTCCGGCGGCTCGTGGATGGGCGCGTGGTACGCGCAGTACTACCCGCACAGCCTGGAGCGGGTCGTCCTCGACGCCAACACCGAGTTCACCACCGACTGGCGCAGCAGCTTCGCCGGATTCCCCATGGGCTTCCAGCGTCGCTTCGAAGGCCAGTTCTTGCCGTGGATGGGACGTCAACACGCGACGTTCGGCGGCGGTTCGACCGTGACGCAGACCCGCCGCGCCTACGAGCGGGTGCGTGCCGCCGCGGCCGCCGGCCGGGTCACCGGGCTGCGTGCCGACGACGTCGACGGCATCCTCATGCTCCTCATGTACGAGGACGCGACGCTGCCGTACGCGGCCCAGTTCATCGCCGGCACCGACGCCGCCCTACGCGCCTCCAGTGGCGCGGTCGAACCGGCCCTGCCTGAGGAGCTCCTCGCCTCCCTCGGCGGCGGCGACCCCTCGTTCCTCACCGTGCGCACCGCGATCATCTGCAACGACACCGCCTTCGACCGCCGCACCTCCTCCCTGGAGCGCGAGTTCCGCGAGAACATCCGCCGGTTCCCGCTCGCGGCCGGCGGGCACGACCTCGTCATCGGCCCCTGCGCGTCCTGGCCGTACAAGCCCCAGCCGGCGCCGAGGATCGGCACTCGGGGCCCGATGAAGCTCATGGTGCAGACCCAGTACGACCCGGCGACCCCCATCGAGGGCGCCCGCCGCGCCCACCGGGCCGACCCCCGCACCCGGCTGCTCACCGTCGAGGGGCAGGGCAGCCACGGCGCTTACCTCACCGAGAACGCCTGCGTCGACAAGGTCGTCACCAACTACCTGACGAAGGGCACGATGCCGCGACGCGACACGTCCTGCGCCGGGGTGCCGCTGCCGAACGAGACGAAGGTCATGCCCGTCACCTGGACTCCCCGCCGCTGACCCGTACGGGAGATGTCCAGCGAACGTTCAGACTTCCCGCCCATGCTGGTGGGGTGAGCACACCACCGTCGACCCCAGAAGCGCGACTCCTCGTCGTCGAGGACGAGCCCAACATTCGTGAACTCCTCGCCACGTCGCTGCGGTTCGCCGGGTTCGAGGTGTTCACCGCCGGTGACGGCACGACCGCCATCACGGTGGCCACCGCCGAGCAGCCCGACCTCATCGTGCTCGACGTGATGCTGCCCGACATGGACGGCTTCACCGTCACCCAGCGCCTGCGGGAGAGCGGCCGGCTCATGCCGGTCGTCTTCGTCACCGCGCGCGACTCCGTCGAGGACAAGATCACCGGCCTCACCGTCGGCGGCGACGACTACGTCACCAAGCCGTTCAGCCTCGAAGAGGTCATCGCCCGCATCCGCGCCGTGCTCCGCCGCACCCGCGGCGAGGAGACCCAGGACGCAATCCTGCGCTTCCACGACCTCGAACTCAACGAGGACTCCCACGAGGTGCGCCGCGGCACCCGCGTCATCGACGTCTCCCCCACCGAGTTCAAGCTGCTGCGCTACCTGCTGCTCAACCCCAACCGGGTGCTGAGCAAGGCGCAGATCCTCGACCACGTGTGGGACTACGACTTCCGCGGCGAGGCCGGCATCGTCGAGTCCTACATCTCCTACCTGCGTCGCAAGATCGACGCGCCCGACGCGCCGCAGCTCATCCACACCCGGCGCGGGGTCGGCTACGTTCTGCGACTGCCCCCCGAAGGCACGTGAACGCGGCCGCGCTGAGCCGCCGTGCCAAGGGGGCGGCCGGCAGCGCCCACACGCGCGTCACGGACGTCTTTCGCCGCTGGTCCCTGACGTGGCGTCTCATCGCCGTGCTGCTCGTCCTCCTCCTGTTCGCCCTCGCCCTGTCGAGCCTCGCGACGGCGGCGCTCATGCGCACCTACCTCCTGGACCGCACCGACGCCGAACTCCGCATCGCGGCCGCTCCCGTCGCCGGTCAGGTGCTGGAGCAGTACCGCTATCAGACCCGCGTCGAGATGCCGCCCAACTACGCGGTCGTCGTCATGCGCGCCGACGGCGAACGCGAGCTGTCGGTGACGACGCAGGGCAGCGGGCCGAAGATCCCGTCCTTCACCCCCGACGACGCACTCGTGTACTCGGGCGAGGCGTTCACCGTGGACTCGGTCGACGGCGCGGGTCAGTGGCGGGTTCTCGTCGGCCCGCTCGCCAACCGCACCGGCACCTACGCCGTCGCGTCCTCCCTCGACGGCGTCGAGCAGACCGTGGCGCGCATGGTGCTGCTGTCGGCCGTCATCGGGTTTCTCGTCTCCTCGGCGTGCGTCCTGATCGGGTGGCTCGGGTTCCGGCGGGCGTTCCGGCCGCTGCGCAGCATCGAGGACACCGCCGCCGCCATCGCCGCGGGCGACCTCAGCCGCCGCGTGCCCGAACGCATCGCCCACGACGAGGTCGCGAGCCTCTCCTCATCCATCAACGTCATGCTCACCCAGATCGAGAGCTCCTTCGCGGCCCGGCAGGCCTCCGAGGCGCGGATGCGCCGGTTCGTCACCGACGCCTCCCACGAGCTGCGCACCCCCCTCGCCACCATCCGCGGCTACGCCGAACTGTTCCGCCAGGGCGCGACCTCCACGCCCGAGGCCGTCGCCGGGTCGATGCAGCGCATCGAGGGTGAGGCCACCCGCATGAGCGGGCTCGTCGACGACCTCCTCACCCTCGCCCGCCTCGACAACCGTCGCCCCATGCAGATCGTCCCGGTCGACCTCACCGTCATCGCGAGCGACGTCGTGCAGGACGCGCGGGCCCGCGGCACGAGCCACACCATCCGCCTCACCGGCATCGACGGCCACCCGCTCGGGCCCGCCACCGTCGACGGCGACGACGCCCGCCTGCGGCAGGTCGTCACCAACCTCGTCTCCAACGCCGTGCACCACACCCCTGCCGGCACCTCGGTGACCGTGCGTGTCGGGTGCGACGGCGACCGGTGCCGCGTCGAGGTCGCCGACAACGGACCCGGCATCCCCGAAGACCAGCAACAGCACGTGTTCGAACGCTTCTACCGCACCGACCCGGCCCGGGGACGACGCCCGGTCGGCGGTCACGGCCTCGGTCTCGCGATCGTCGCCGCCATCGTCTCGGCCCACGGAGGTCGCTGCGGCGTCACCTCCACCTCTGGCGGGGGCGCGACGTTCATCGTCGACCTCCCCCGCACCGACATCACCCCTGAGGAGACGTCATGAGCAGCCCGACTCCCCCTGCAGGCTCCCCCCACGAGCCCACCTGGCACTCCGAGCAGAGTCCGGAGCGCGACATGTGGGGCGCGCCGCCGCCGGAGCGGCCGACCCGTCCGCGCCGCCGACGCGGCTGCATGTGGTCGCTGCTCATCGCCGGAGTCGTGGCCGTCATGCTCATCGTCGCCGGCCTCACCGCCCTGCAGGGCGGGCTGCGGCCGCTCGCACCCGCACCGACGGCGGGCAGCGGCGGCCTCCCCGAAGCGGCGCAGGCGCCTGCCGCGCCGGTGCGGCAGGCCGACGCGAGCGCCCCCGATTGGTCGGCGACCGCTGCCGCTGTCTCGCCGAGTGTCGTATCAATCTCGGTGGAGGCGGGCAACTCCGGCGGTGAGGGCTCCGGGGTCATCTACGACGGCGAGGGGCACGTGCTCACCAACCACCACGTCGTCGCGGCGGGCGGTTCGGGCGGCTCCATCCTCGTGACGTTGGCCGACAAGCGGGTCTTCGAGGCGCAGATCGTCGGCACCGACGCCGCCACCGACCTCGCCGTGCTCTCGCTGCAGGGCGCGCCGCAGGATCTGCGCCCCATCACCCCTGGCGACGATCGTGAGCTCAAGGTGGGCCAGCCGGTCATGGCCATCGGCAACCCGCTCGGCCTGTCCGGCACGGTGACGACGGGCATCGTCAGCGCCCTCAACCGGCCGGTGAGCACGACACAAGACGCGCCGCAGGGGCAGAACAACCCGTTCGGGGCGCCGGTGCAGGGTGAGCTCGTCGTGACGAACGCGATCCAGACGAGTGCCGCCATCAACCCGGGCAACTCCGGCGGGGCTCTCGTCGACGTGTCGGGCCAGCTCGTCGGCATCAACTCCTCGATCGCCTCGCTCAGCGCCCAGTCCGGCAACATCGGCATCGGGTTCGCGATCCCCATCACCGAGGCCCGCTCTGTGGCAGGCCAGCTCATCCGCAACGGCGAGGTGGCCCACCCCTACCTCGGAGTGCAGCTGCAGAACGCCATCGCCACCGAGGGCGACATCCGCCGCCGCGCAGCCGGTGTGGCGCGGGTGGAGAGTGGCACTCCGGCGGCGAGCGCGGGCCTGCGCTCCGGCGATGCGATCATCGCGGTCGACGGGGTGCCGGTGGACTCGGCGTTGTCGCTGACGGCGCAGGTGCGCGCCCGCGAGGTGGGTGCGGAGACGACGATCACCGTCGTCCGCGACGGGCAGCGCCACGACATCGGCGTCACCCTCGCCCGACGAAGCTGACGCTCACCCGGGCGCGACAGGCGCACGTCGGCGACAGAGACTCACCGTCGACGGTGAGTCTCTGATCTTCAGGTGAGCTTCTCTGGGGAGGATGCGCGTGTGGCCCCGCTCTGCGCCCCCGCCGCTCACGCTGACGAACCAGACTCACTCCGCGCGGAGACCCTCACCGTGAGGAGACAGGCTCACCTTGGAGAGAGGGACACACCGTCGACGATGTGCTTTTGTCCTCGCCGTGAAGTCGACTGGGGCCGGTGAGGCTGTCTCCGCGGGGTGAGGCGGGCCCCACGGGGTGATCCTCCCTTGGCCGGGTGTGCCCCTGGAGGCAGGGTGCTCACAACCCCGGGGGTTCGGAGGCCGGACGCTGGGACGGAGGTTGGCGGCGCAGCCAGCGGTGGCCGACACCCAATGCCATGAGCACGCCGGTGATGACGATCGCGCCGCCGATCAACCCCACGAGGCCCGGGCGTTCGCCGCTGTACACGAACGCGGCGAGCATCCCCAGCGGAGGGACGAGCATCGACCACGGCGCCACCGTCGAGGCGGCGTGCCGCGACAGCAGCAGGTTCCACCCGCCGTACCCGGCCATGGACGCCAGGTACGTGATGAACGCCAACCCCACGAGCGAGCGCACGGTCACGTTCGTCACCGACTCGACGATGAGCGGCCACCCCTCGAGCGTCAGCGACAGGACGAACAACGGGATCGGGCTGACCAAGGCCGACCACACGACGAACGAGAACCCGTTGCGCGGCGGGCGGCGCCGCACGAGCACGTTGCCGAGCGCCCAGGATGCCGCGGCGGCGACCGTCATGAGGAACGGCAGCGCCGGTGCAGCAGCCATGTACTGCCACCCGACCACAGTCATCCCGGCGATGCCGATGCCGATACCGGTCACCTGGTAGATCGTCGGCCGCTCGCGCAGCATGACCGCGGCGATGACGACCGTGAACACGGTCTGCACCTGCAGCACGAGCGAGGCGAGCCCGGCCGGCATCCCGAAGTGCATCGCGGAGTAGAGGAGCCCGAACTGCAGGGTGCCCATCGAGAGGCCCGCCGCGATGATCGTGCGGATCCCGTTGCCCGGCGGCGCGATGAAGAACACGGCGGGGATCGCGACGAGCGTGAAGCGCATCGCGGCGGTGAGCAACGGCGGGAGGGACTCCATCGCGATCTGGGCGGCGACGAAGTTCACGCCCCAGATGAGCACCACCGCGAGGGCAATCATCTGATCTCTGACGGGCATCACGCCCGCGAGCGTAGCGGTTGGGATCTTCGGGTCGGGGCGTGTGTCATGTCGTGAGCGACACCTCTTGGGCGGGGTGTGACACGCTGGCGCCATGGAGGCCCAGGTCATTGCCGCCCTCGCGCCCTGTTACGACGAGCCGCACCGGCACTACCACGACCGCCGGCACGTCGAGGAGATGCTCGCCGCGCTACGCTTCCTCGCCGGAGGTGAGCCGCATCCTGCGCTCGCCCTGGCCGCGTGGGCGCATGACGCCGTCTACGACCCGCGCGCCGCCGCCGGCGACAACGAACGCGCCTCCGCAGCGCTCGCGCGACGGGTGTGTGACGACGTTGGTGTCGCACCCGACCTCACCCAGGAGGTCGTCGACCTCACCCTCGCCACCATCACCCACACGGCCCCCGACGAGCCCGGCACGCCCGAGTCGAAGGAACGGATGGAAGCCTTCCTCGACGCCGACCTGTGGATCCTCGCGTCCCCGCCCGATCGGTTCGACGAGTACGAGCGTGACGTTCGCGCCGAGTACGCGTTCGTACCGGACGAAGCGTTCACACGAGGGCGGCACGCGATCCTCGCGGAGTTCGCCGCCCGCGAGCACCTCTATGTGACCGACCGCGCCCGCCAGGTCTGGGAGCCGTCGGCCCGGAGCAATCTCGCGAGGATCGGCCACCACGCAGCGTCGCCGCAGCGGGACTGAACGGTCAGCGGGTCGCACCACGCGAGGGGGTGCCCTTCCGGCCCGGCATCGGAGGTGGGCGCCCGGCCCGTCGCCCGCGCCTGGAACAGCGCGATGTGGCTCGTCGGGAGCAGGCGACCCGCCCCGTACCCGTGGGTGTGCTCCTCGTACAGGTGGATGCGTTCGTATCCGCACGGCTCGATCTGCTCATCGGCAAGACGCAGGCCGGTCTCCTCGGCGACCTCCCGCGCTGCGGCCTGCCAGGCGCGCTCCCCCGGCTCGACCCATCCGCCCGGCCCCTCCCAGGCCGAGCGGCGCGGTGAGTGCAGCAGGAGCAGGTGACCCGCGTCGTCGAACACGAACGTGACGACCGCGATCGTCGACGCCGGCGGCGGCGCCGTGCCGGAGAGGACGAGGTCCAGACGATGCTCGACGGGCAGGTAGCGGCGCAGACCGTTAGGCAAAGCCGCCACCGGCCGCTCGCCACGCCGCTTGCGAAACCGCAGCCCGGCAGCGCTGATGGCCCGCAGCAGCTCACGGGCAGACGTGGGCACTGCGCCCGCGGCGACGACCTCGTCGTAGCGATCGGCCGGGACGTCGTAGTGGTCGCCGTCATAGCTGAACGGGTGCAACCCGACCCGCTCGGCGAAGTCGTGCAGCTCGTCGTAGGAGGTGTCGGAGGCGAGATGGCTCCACACCCGCTCCCGGGCGCGCCACACGGGCGGGTCGACGAGAATCACGCGCGCCATCCTCGCACGGCCACATCGGCAGAAGACCTCGCTGGTCGATCACGCCCACCCCCGTTGGTTGAGGAGGAGCGCAGCGACGTCTCGGACCCCGTTGGTTGAGGAGGAGCGCAGCGACGTCTCGAAACCACCTCAGGCTGACGTCGTGACCTGCCGGGATGGTCTCGAGACACTCGCTTCGCTGCTCGACCAACGGACGGGGTGACTTGCCGCGGTGAGATGCGAGATGGTCTCGAGACGCTTCGCTCCTCGACTAACGGGCGGGTGGCGAGTGTGGCTCGTCTCGGCGATACTCAGACCGCACAGCATTGAGGTGATAAATTTATCACCGTGCTGCATCGTTCCGTGGACAACAACCCCTTCCGGCCTGGTTTCGGGGCCGTGCCCGAGGTGTGGGCCGGGCGTGACGACGCCCTGCGCCTCCACTCCCACGAGCGTCACGCTCGCATCCGGGGCCGCTACACGCGCGGCGTGGTCTTCGTCGGCCCCTCCGGTATCGGCAAGTCGGTGCTCGCCAACCGGTTCGCCGAGGACTCCGCTGCCCTTGGCGACCTCGTCCTCGCCCCCGTCCGCATTGCACGCCGTTCCGACCCGATCGCCCAGATCGCCGGTGTCGTCAGCTCCGCACGCGACAGCATCGCCGGTGACGGCCTCGCCGACGTCATCGAGCGGGGACTGCGCCGGCTCAAGGTCATCTCCATCAAGGGTGTCGAGTTGGCGATGAGCGAAGAGGGGATCACCAACCCGCATGTCGCCCTCACCGAGAGCCTCGTCGACATCGGCACGATCCTCGCCCGCGAGAACGCCCGCCGGGAGCCCGAGCGTCGCCGCGCGCTCGTGCTGCGCATCGACGAGGTGCAGAACGCGGACAACACGCAGCGATCCGCGATCCTCGCCGCCGTCGGCGACCTGCTGGAGAAGCAAGTCGAGATCGAGGTCGGCGACGGCGCGGGCACGACCGTCATGGAGTACCTGCCGGTGCTCGTGTTCCTCACCGGTCTGCCCGACTTGCTCAACCGCGCGACGACCGTTGACACGTTCCGGCGCCGCTTCAACACCCAAACCCTCGGCATGCTCGCCGACGCCGACGTGAGCGACCGCCTCTCCCGCCCGCTGGGCGGCGCGGAGGTGCGGGTCGACCCGCGGGCCGTCGACCGCATCACCCAGCTCGTCGCCGGCGACCCCTACTTGTTTCAGCTCGTCGGACAGCACGCCTGGAACGCCTCCGACGGCCCGGTCATCGCCGTCCAGGACGTGGAACGCGCCGACCGGGAGACCTACGCCGACCGTCTGCGCCTCGTCGAGGCCGCCGTCGATGACATCCCGGAGGGCGAGATGGTCGTCCTGCGGGCCGTCTACGAACTCCTCGCCGACGACCTCACCGTCACCGGCGCCGAGGTGGCCGACCACCTCGGCAAGACCCAGCCCGAGATCGCCCCCGCCGCGCAGCGTCTCGAACGCCGCGCGGTCATCACCCGTGACTGGGGTCGCTGGCGCGTCGAGAACCGCCTCTTGTACCGCTACATCACGACCGGCGACATCCTGCCCTGAGCATGTCGCTAGAACCGGGTCCGGCTACTGGCGCGGCTCCGGCATCCACACCTTGGCCTGCGAGTCGGCCGGGTAGTAGTGACCGTTGGGGATCGTCTGCAGTTCGATGAGCATCCCCCACGGCGCCTTGACGTAGACGCTGCCGTTGCCGGGCGAATCTTCGTAGCGGCTGTTGCCGTGCACCCCCGACAGCGCCTCGCCGCCCGCCGCCACCAGGCGGGCCAGCGAGCCCTCGATGTCGTCGCAGTACAACGCGATATGGTTGAGCCCGAAGTCGGCCAGGCCCGCGGCCTCTCGCTGCTCCCCGGAGATCTCGAAGACCTCCAGGCCGGGGCCGTTGCCGATGACGATCATGCGCTGGCGGTGAATCGCCGCCCCACGGGGCAGGCCGAGCTGCTCCTCGACCTCCTGACCGCTGCGCGGCTCGTCCTCCGGCGACAGCCCGTCGTAGGCGATCGAGGCGCCCAGCCCCTCGACGAAGAACCGTGTAGCGGCCTCCAGGTCGGGCACGGTGACGCCGACGTGCTGGATTCCGCGGGGCAGAGGTGCGTCGGTCATGAGGGTGTCCTCTCGATACGCGACGGGCCGCGACCCCCTCATGGAGGTCGCGGCCCGTCGTCGGGATGCTGCAGGGCTATCTCTACCAGAAGCCCCTGCGTCATCGGCCTTCTTCGTCGACTCGCCTACGGACGGAAGACCTCGCTTCGCTCGGCTCCCACCCTGCGGCTCATCTTCCTCAGAAGCCCATGCCGCCCATGCCACCCATCTCATCGCCGCCCGGCATGGCCGGTGCGGCCTTCTCGGGCTTGTCGGCGATGACGGCCTCGGTCGTGAGGAACAGCGCCGCGATGGAAGCGGCGTTCTGCAGCGCGGAGCGCGTCACCTTGGCCGGGTCGATGATGCCCGCGGCCACGAGGTCGACGTACTCGCCGCTCGCGGCGTTGAGACCGTGACCGGCCTCGAGACCGCGCACCTTCTCGGCCACGACTCCACCCTCGAGACCGGCGTTGATCGCGATCTGCTTGAGCGGGGCCTCGATGGCGACCTTGACGATGTTCGCGCCCGTGGCCTCGTCACCCTCGAGCGAGAGAGAATCGAACGCCTTGGCGCCGGCCTGAATGAGGGCGACGCCACCACCGGCGACGATGCCCTCCTCGACGGCCGCCTTCGCGTTGCGCACGGCGTCCTCGATGCGGTGCTTGCGCTCCTTGAGCTCGACCTCGGTGGCCGCGCCCGCCTTGATGACAGCCACGCCGCCGGCGAGCTTGGCGAGACGCTCCTGGAGCTTCTCGCGGTCGTAGTCGGAGTCGCTCTTCTCGATCTCGGCGCGGATCTGGTTGACGCGACCCTGGATCTGGTCGGCGTCGCCGCCGCCCTCGACGATGGTCGTCTCGTCCTTGGTGACGACGACCTTGCGCGCGGTACCGAGCATGTCGATCTCGGCGGACTCCAGCTTGAGGCCGACCTCCTCGGAGATGACCTGGCCACCGGTGAGGATGGCGATGTCGCCGAGCATGGCCTTGCGGCGGTCACCGAAGCCGGGAGCCTTGACGGCCACGACGTTGATGATGCGGCGGATCTGGTTGAGCACCAGGGTCGCCAGGGCCTCGCCCTCGACGTCCTCGGCGACGATCAGCAGCGGCTTGCCGGCCTGCTTGGTCTTGTCGAGCAGCGGGATCAGGTCCTTGATGGAGCCGATCTTGCTGTTGACGATGAGCACGTAGGCGTCCTCGAGGACGGCCTCCATGCGCTCGGGGTCGGTGACGAAGTAGGCCGAGATGTAGCCCTTGTCGAAGCGCATACCCTCGGTGAGCTCGAGGTCCAGCCCGAAGGTGTTGGACTCCTCGACGGTGATGACGCCTTCCTTGCCGACCTTGTCCATGGCCTCGGCGATCATCTCGCCGATCTGGTTGTCGGCGGCGGAGATCGACGCGGTCGCGGCGATCTGCTCCTTGGTCTCGATGTCCTTGGCCATCGCGAGGAGCTCGTCGGTGACGGCCGTGGCGGCCTTCTCGATGCCGCGCTTGAGCGACATCGGGTTGGCACCGGCGGCGACGTTGCGCAGGCCTTCCTTGACGAGCGCCTGAGCGAGGACGGTCGCCGTCGTCGTGCCGTCACCGGCGACGTCGTCGGTCTTCTTCGCGACCTCCTTGACCAGCTCGGCGCCGATCTTCTCGTAGGGGTCCTCGAGCTCGATCTCCTTGGCGATGGAGACACCGTCGTTGGTGATCGTGGGGGCGCCCCACTTCTTCTCCAGGACGACGTTGCGACCCTTCGGGCCGAGCGTGACCTTGACGGCGTCGGCGAGCTGGTTCATGCCCCGCTCGAGACCGCGGCGCGCCTCTTCGTCGAACGAAATGATCTTGGCCATGTGCGGTGGTTCCTCCCACACGTTGCGGTTGCGAAGACCGGGCGATGCCCGCGACGGACGAGCCCCGCCAGCCGTGCGCCGTTCGCACGAACCGGTGAGACCCTCATCGGATCCGGTCGATCTCTTCGTCCCCTCGGCTGTCACTCGACGACCGAGAGTGCTAACCCAATGATTAGCACTCACCCCACCCGAGTGCAAACGGCTCCCACCGTGGGGCAGGTAGCGAGAGCAGCCCCCCTCCGTTGGCCGAGGAGCGAGCGAAGCGAGCGTCTCGAGACCATCAGGTCTTTCGCGATCACCGGAACCACCGATTGCGTCATCCCGTCGACGCGCGATGGTCTCGAGACGTCGCTGCGCTCCTCCTCGACCAACGGGGATGCGTTCCTCCCCTACCGACGGCGGGTGCGCTCCTCCTTGACCTACGACGGGGCCGAGACCAATCGGGGGTCAGGCGTCGGTGGCGGTGCGGCGCACCGAGCGGGCGCGCTGGCGGGAGCTGCGCATCCGGCGCAGGCGCTTGACGAGCATGGGGTCGTGGGCGAGGGCGGCCGGGGAGTCGATGAGGCCGTTGAGCACCTGGTAGTAGCGCGTCGACGTCATGTCGAACAGCTCTTTGATGCTCTGCTCCTTGGCGCCGGGGTACTTCCACCACTGGCGCTCGAAGGCGAGGATCTCGCAGTCGAGATCGCTGAGCTGCCCCTCGCGGTGAGTGGCCTGCGCTGCGCTCTCTTGCATGTGGATCTCCTTCGTGACGTCCCCGACGCCTCCCGCGGGAGGCGCGCCTTCGTCATGGTGCCAGCAAACGACAGCCATGTCATTCACCCGCGCCCCCGTTTCGAGGGCTGATCGAGCGCACGGGCGAAGACCGGGGGTGTGCCGCTAGGGTCGGGGCCATGCCTGCGCCGCTCGCCGACCTCGTCCATGCGTCGTGGGCGGAGGCGCTCGCCCCCGTCGAGGGCGACATCAGCGCGATGGGCGCGTTCCTGCGCGAGGAGCTCGCCGCCGGACGCCCCTACCTGCCCGCCGGTGGCCACGTGCTGCGGGCGTTCGAGCGCCCGCTGGGCGAGGTGCGGGTGCTCGTCGTCGGGCAGGACCCCTACCCCACGCCCGGGCACGCCGTCGGGTTGTCGTTCTCGGTCGCTCCGGACGTGTCCCCGATCCCCAAGAGCCTCGTCAACATCTACAAGGAGCTGCAGAACGACCTCGGTGTCGCCGCGCCGAGCACCGGCGACCTCTCGCCGTGGGCCGACCGCGGCGTCCTGCTGCTCAACCGAGTGCTCACCGTGCGACCGGGAGCCTCCGCGAGTCACCGCGGCAAGGGCTGGGAGGCGGTCACGTCCCGCGCGATCGAGGCCCTCGCCGACTCGCACCGCGGCGGGCAGGCGATGGTCGCGCTCCTGTGGGGTCGCGACGCCCGCTCCCTGGGTCCGGCACTCGGCGACATGCCGATCGTCGAGAGCGCCCACCCCTCCCCCTTGTCGGCGCACAGCGGCTTCTTCGGCTCCCGCCCGTTCAGCCGCGTCAACGCCCTGCTGGAGGAGCAGGGCGCCGACCCCATCGACTGGAGGCTGCCGTGATCTCGTTCCTCACCCCGCCCGAGCAGGGCTGGCGTCGCTACGTCGCGATCGGCGACTCCTTCACTGAGGGCATGAGCGATGTCGACCCCTCCGACCCCAACGCGTTCATCGGCTGGGCGGATCGCCTCGCCGCGATGCTGCACGACCGGGCCGCTGCCGCTGGTGGCGGGCTGGAGTACGCCAACCTCGCCATCCGTGGCCGAAAACTCGACGACGTCGTCGGTCGCCAACTCGATGCGGCGCTTTCGCTGCAGCCCGACCTCGTGAGCATGGTCGGCGGCGGCAACGACTTCCTGCGTCCCCGCGCCGACCTCGACGACTTGGCGCAGCGGCTCGAGGACGCTGTCGTGCGCCTGCGGGGTGCCGGTGTGGACGTGCTTCTCGCGACCCCCACCGATCCGCGGGACGCGCCCCTGCTCAGCGCGGTCCGGGGCCGACATGCCACGCATTCGGCCAACCTCTGGTCGATCGCCCGCCGCCACGGGTGCGCCCTCATCGACCAGTGGGGCTTGCGCGCGCTGCAGGACTTCCGCGTGTGGAGCGAGGACCGCATCCACATGAACTCCGAGGGGCACCGCCGGGTCGCGCTCGCCGCCTATACCGCGCTGGGGTACACCCCCGATGACGCCGACTGGGAGACCCCGCTGCCGCCGGCGCCGCCCCTGCCTCGCGCCGAGCGCCTGCGCGGCGACCGTGCGTGGGCCCGGGTCTACGTCGTCCCGTGGGTGGGGCGCCGTCTCACCGGAAGATCGTCCGGCGACGGGCGCGAGGCCAAACGACCGCGACCGGACGTGCCGCGGACGAACCCCGCCAGATGAACACCCGTCGACACCTCCCGAATCTCCCGGACAGACGCCCCTCAAGCATCTAGGTTCCCCCTGTCGCCCGTTGTGAGAGAGGAGAACCCGATGGAGTGGACCACGACCGTCGAGATCGCGAGCCGTCTCCACACCGTGTGGGCGGCCGTGGCCGACCCGCTGGCGTGGCCGGCCTGGTCGACCGACGTCACGTCGATCACCGCGACAGGACCGGATGAGACCCCCCGCGTCGGGGCCCGCTACGTCGTTGCCGAGGCCTGGTGGCAGGTGCGCGACCAAGAGATCGTCATCAGCGAGCGTCGCGAGCCGGAGGTGTTCGCGTTCACCGCGGTTCATCCGCGCGGCGAGGTGATCTTCGAGTACCGGTTGCGACAGCTCGAGGAGAACGTCGGTGTGGAGTACCGCGTGCGCACCGTCGGGTTCCACCCGCCGTCGCAGGTCCTCGGGGGCAACGCGCTGGAGCGCCAGCACATCGAGTTGATGGCGGCGCTGCGCGAGTACTGCGAATCGCGGTGAAGGGGCGCCGGCCGCCCCCGCGCGGCCGGCGCCCCGGCTTTCACCCCTCCGCTGGGCCCGGCTCAAGCCTCCGCACCGGCCCCCGGCCCGAGGACTCCACGGCGGACGCCTTCTCGGTCGAGCCATCCGAGTTGTCGGCGGCCTGCGTCGGAGACGTCGGCGCGGGCTGGTCCGGGTCTGCCTTGTCGGCCTTGTCGGCATTGCGCAGCAGCGAGGACGCGGCGATAAGGACCAGGCCGGTGATGACGAAGAGGACGGCCCGCAGGATCCCGTCGACGGCGTGCAGGTCGGCGAAGAACAGCTTGACGATCGCCACCGCCAGCACGAAGTAGCCGAGGCGACGCCACGACGGGCGCAGGATGAGGGCGACGGCGACACTCAGCCACACCATCGTCGTCACGACACCGGCACCCATCGCGCCGAGCTCACCGGCTCCGGGCAGGGTGCCCATCGCGACGATCGTCGCGCCGACGCCGTAGAGGGCCACGGCCGAGCCGGCGACTCGTTCCCAGCGACGCCGCGGGTCGCTCATGGCGCGGCGGACGTGCACGGCGGCGATGGCGGTGACGACCGCGGCGAGCAGGACGGTGTCCCAGCGGGTCGTCGCGCCGCTGAACGACGGAACCATGACGAGGGTCGGCGGGACAGCCATGACCATTCCTGCGACGCCGAATGCGCCGAGGACGAGGGAGGCCCACCACATGACCGAGCGACTGTGTCGTGCCGCGAGGAGCAGCGCGAGGGATTCGACAGCGATGAGCAGCATCACGATGTCCCCCGAGACCGGCAGCATCGTCGTGGCGAGCACGAGGTGCAGGCACGCCGCGGCTCCGAGGAGGGCGCGGGTCTCGTCCCGGTAGCGCCAGGCCGCGACGGCCCCGATGACCGCGAGCGCGGCGGGAGCGGCGACGTCGAGGCCGTGCGCCTCAGGCAGGTACCCCAGCCAGAGGACGGCGGCGACCGTGGCGGTGAGGGCCGTAGCAAGAACCCACAGAGAACTCAGTCCCGCGGCGGCGGCGGAGACGAGCACGAAGACCCCGAGCGCGGCGAGGAATCTGACCAGGGTGAGGGTGTCGAGGTGCGTGGGCGCCAGCACCAGCGAGGTGGCGGCGATGAGCAGGAGCGCCCCGGACGCCGCGGAGAACAGGTGCATCCATCGATGTGCGGTGATCACCGCGAGGAGAGCGAGGTAGGGCAGTACCGCGTAAAGGGTGTACTGCTGCAGCCAGGACTGGCTGCCGACGCCGATCGCGAACGGCAGGACGATGAGGCATTGCGCGTACACGAGCCCGGCGAGGATGGCGCTGCGCCACCGGTGGGCGACGTAGATGCCGCCGGCGGCCAAAGCCATCGCGACGATCACCCCGAACAGCGGGGCGATCCACCCGTAGATCGCGGTCATCCCGACGACGACACCGAACGCCGACGCCGAACTCGTCGCGGCCAACGCCACCGCGGCGTCGGCGCCGCTGCGGCGTTGCCGCCGCGCGACGACGGCGAGGGCGAGCGCGAGCACCCCCAGGGCGCTGACGCGCGCGACGGGACCGAACAGGCCGGAGGCGATGGCGACGGCGAGGAGGAACCCGACACCGAGGATCGTCACGACGGCCCCACCGACGGCGAGCATCCGCTCCGGCGTGAACCGGGAGGGCCGCTTCGCGAAGGAGTCGCGCTCGGGTCCCGATCGCTTCGTTGCCGGAGGGGTCGCGGGCTTCTTCGGAGGCCTGGCCGCGGGCGTGTCGGCCGTCGTCGAGATGGTCTTGCTGTCGCGCTTTCCTGCCGTGGCGGCGGTCTTGCCGCGGCTCGCCGACGCGGCGGTGGCGCCGGTGGTCCTCGTCGCCGGTCGCGCGCCAGGCGTCGGTGCGTCGGTGGGCTCCGACTTCGGCGCACGCTGGGTGTCGCCTGGGGCGGGACGCCACACGAAGGCCTCCCACAGGCTGCGGGAGGTCCCTGCCTGCGAGCCGGGAGCGGGCGGCCGGAACGCGCTGGCGCTGCTGTCCCACGACCGGGCGGGCTCTTCCGGCTTCGACGGTGTCGGAGCGGCGGGCGGGGTCGGAGCGGCCGCTGGCGTCTCCCGCCGTCGCGGCGCCGCACGTCCCACCTCCGGGCGTTGACTCGTCGGCTTCGCGGCCGGTGTCGCCCAGGGCCTGGTGTCGGTTGTCGTCCCGGTCGCGGCCTCGCTGCGGCGGCCGGCGGCGATGAGCAGATGGCCGATGTCGTCGAGTTGTTGCCGGATCACGCGGACCTCGTCACGCAAAGCGTCGACGGGGTCCGGCGCCGTGGTGCCGTTCATGAGGAGCCCTCCGAAGGTCGGTGAATGCTCCTATCCGACCAGTCCGGCGATCTGCGTGCCTGAGCGTGGGTACCTATATCCACAGGCGCCGGGGTACTCAGGGCTCAGGCGCGGGCGATCTCCTCACGCAGCGCGGCACCGAAACCCTCGATGTCGCCCTCGGTGGTGTCGAAGCTGCACATCCAGCGCACCTCGCCGGTGGCCTCGTCCCACACGTAGAACGGGTAGCGCTCCTGCAGGCGGGTCGTGACCTCCGGCGGCAGGATCGCGAAGACCGCGTTCGCCTGCGGCTCCTGCGTGAGGCGCACACCGTCGATGCCGCGCACCTCGTCGGCGAGGCGGCGCGCCATGACGTTGGCGTGGGAGGCGCTGCGCTGCCACAGGTCGTCGGTGAGCAGCGTGAGCAGTTGTACCGACGCAAAGCGCATCTTCGAGTAGAGCTGCCCGTCGAGCTTGCGCACGAACAGCGGTCGACTCACGGCGTCCGGGTCGAGGACGATGACGGCCTCCGCGCCCAGCAGGCCGTTCTTCGTGCCGCCGAAGGAGACGACGTCGACGCCCACACCCGCGGTCACCTCGCCCAGCCCGACCCCGAGAGCGGCGGCGGCGTTGGCGAGGCGGGCCCCGTCGAGGTGCACCCGCATACCCTTGCCGTGCGCGTGCTCGGTGACGGCGCGCAGCTCATCGAGGGCGTAGAGCGTCCCCAGCTCGGTGCTCTGCGTCACCGACACCACGGTCGGCTGCGCGTGATGCTCGTCGCCGAACCCCCACGCCAGGGTGTCGATGAGGTCGGGCGTGAGCTTGCCGTCGGAGGTGTCGACGGGGAGCAGCTTGGTACCCGCGATCTTCTCAGGGGCGCCGCATTCGTCGACGTTGATGTGCGCGCTGCGGGTACACACGACCGCGTCCCAACGCTGCGTCATCAGATCGAGGGAAACAACGTTCGCGCCGGTCCCGTTGAAGACCGGGTACACCTCGGCGCGCTCCCCGAAGATCTCCGTGACGCGCTCGCCGAGCGCCTCGGTGTAGACGTCGGCGCCGTACGCGCGCTGGTGTCCGCCGTTGGCGAGGGCGAGCGCTTCGAGCACTTCGGGGTGGACGCCGGAGTTGTTGTCGCTGGCGAACCCGCGGAACGTCGGGTCGTGGAGCTGGCTGATCATGCGGTCAGGCTACGTCGGGCGCCGTTGAGCTCGGTTGCAGGCACGTCGAACAGGCCGACGAGCTCGCGGGCCACGTCGTCGACGTGGGAGTAGCCGGGGAACTTGCGGTCGGGCCTCGCCTCGCGCATCGCGTCGGTGAGCAGCGCCTTGATCTGCAGGATCGTCGCCGCAGCCACCTGATCCCGCTCACCCGCTTTGGCGAACGAGTCGGCGACGGCGAGCGTCCACGCCTCGGCGGCGGCCTTGGCCGCGGCGTACGCCGCGTTGGTGGCACTGGGCTGCTGCGCTTGTGTCGTCGAGACGATGGCCAGCCGCCCCCCGGAGGTGACGAGCGCGTCGTGGGTGGCGCGCGTCGTGTGCTGCAACGTCACGATGAGCAGGTCGTGCAGCAGCGCCCAGTCACCCAGGTCGGCCTCGACGATGCCCGCCCCGCCCCGCCAGCCGCCGACGAGGTGGAACAGGCCGTCGATGCGGCCGTGCTCGGCCAGCACCCCCGCCATCGCTTCCCGCGTGGCGTCCTCGTCGAGGAGGTCCACGACGAGACCGACCGCCCGACCGGCAGGGGCGTTCTCGGCTGCGCGCGCCACGACCGGGTCGAGGCGATCCGCGGCGTGGTCGACGGCGACGACCGTGGCGCCGCGCGCGAGGAGCGCCTCAAGCGTCGGCGGGCCTGCCGCACCGGCCGCACCGGCGACCACGACGACAGCGTCCGACAGGTCGCGGGTCATGCGCCCACCTCCGTGTTGTCAGTGGCGGCAGCGGTGATGCCCTTGGTGGAGGCGATGACCGGCCCGAGCTTCTTGTCGAGGGCCTCGAAGAACACGTTGAGCGGGAACTCGTCGGGGAGCACGAGGTCGACCAGCTCCTTGGGCTTGCCCTCCAGCGGAAGCGCGTCGGCACCCTTGGCCCACGTCGAGCGCGGGTGCGGCGCGACGTAGCGGGTGACGAACTCGTAGGCGGCGATCCAGTGGGCGACCTTGCTGCGGTCGATGCCCTCCTTGTAGAGGGTGTTGACGGCCTCGGCGAGCGCGCACACCTGCTCCGGCACGGCCTGCCAGTCGAAGCTGAGGCGGTTGTCGGTCCAGTGCAGGGCGCCGTTCTTGTGCAGCCACGCGAAGAGCAGTTGGCCGCCCAGGCCGTCGTAGTTGCGCACCCGACCGCCGGTGATGGAGAACCGGAAGATGCGGTCGAAGACGACCCCGTACTGCACGCCCTTGGCGAACGGCTGCCCGTCCTTCTCGAGCTTCGTGGCTTCGACGAAGGTGTTGAGGTCGCAGCGCAACTCCTCCAGGGAGTACATCCAGTACGGCATGCGCTGCTTGATCATGAACGGGTCGAACGGCAGGTCGCCGCGCATGTGGGTGCGGTCGTGGATCATGTCCCACATCGCGAACATGCCCTGGCAGTACTCCTGGCTGACGAGGAGTCGTTCGGCGTCCGGCGGCAGGTCGAGGTGGAGCAGGTCGGCCGCTTCGCTGACGACGCGGCGAAAGCGCGCGGCTTCGCGGTCGGAGAAGATCGCCCCCCACGTGAACGTCGGCACCTCGCGCATGGCGACGGTCTCGGGAAACAGCACCGCGGAGTCGGTGTCGTAGCCGGGCGTGAAGTCGATGAAATCGATCGAGAGGAACGCCGTGTTGGTGTAGGTCTGCTCCAGCTCGGCGAGCCACTCGGGCCAGTACACGCTGACCAGCACGGCCTCGATGTTGCGCTTCTGGTTGCCGTTCTGGGTGTACATGGGGAAGACGACGAGGTGGGCGAGGCCGTCCTCGCGGTGGTCGGCGGGCGCGAACGCGAGGATGGAGTCGAGGAAGTCCGGCACGCCGAACCCCTCGTCGGCCCAGCGGCGGAAGTCGGCGACGCACGCCTGAAGGTAGGCCTCGTCGTGCGGAAACTCCGGCGCGAGGGCCTCGATGCCGGCGGTGATGCGCCCGACCAGGTCGCGCGCGGCGGCGTGGTCGTGATCATGGCTCTCGGCGTCGATCGACCCGTCGGCGTTCTGCATCGGCCGGATCTCCTCGACGGCGGCCTTGAGGTCGAGCCAGCGAGGGTCGACGGCGAGCCAGGCACCCTCGAGGTTGGTCTCGCTGCCGCCGCGGCCCGCACCGGCCGCCCACGTGACGATGTTGACCCAGAGGTCGCGGTGGTCGAAGTCGTCGATGGAGTCGTCGCCGAACAGGTCGGAGTCACCGAGAACGACGAGGCGCCCCTTCCCCGGGCGGGCCGTGAGCGCCATCGGCGCGTTCGCGGGGTCGGCGAGCGCGCTGGTGCGCGCCACGACCCGCACCTCACCAGCCTTGTCGGCGTCGAGCACCTCCAGGGTGCCCGCGCGGTAGAAACACACCTCACCGATGCCGGAGAGCACCCCGCCGCGGCGTTCGCGCTGCCCCGGCTGGCCCGACTGCTGGTCGCCGAGGGTCGCCATGACCCACGCGGAGACGCCGTTGAAGCGATGGGTGCCGTCGTGGGCGGTGTCGTTGCGGATCCCGACCCCGAAGCGGGCGAGGACGTCGAGCAAGTTGGAGCCGTAGGAGCCCTGCTGGCACTCGCCCAACACGACGAGGCCGCCACCGCCGCGCACGTAGCTTTCGATCGCGTCGATCTCCTCCTCGCTGAAGATCGGCGTTCCGGCGCCGCTCGAGCGCTCCGCAGCGGAATCGGCCGGGTGGGCGATGACGAGGACGTCGGCCTCGCCCAGGACGTCGCCGCGCAACGCCCCGTCGGTGTGCGCCGCGACCTCATATCCGCGGTGTCGCAACGCCTGCGCGGCCTGGGCGTAACTCGCGTCCGCAGGCTGGGCGGGGTTGATGCGGGCGGCGGTCTGCTCATCGAGCGACCATGCCTCGCTGTGCGACTCGTCGAACACGATCCGCGGGAACACGCTCATCGGGGGCCCTTTCTGCGACGTCATTGCCACCGAGCCGGGACTATACCGTCCGGACGGTTGGTTTCCAGCGTCTCGCAGCCACCCCCACGCTGTCCACCCCGTCGCGCACCCGACTCCACCGACGTCCCTCTCCCGCCGAAACCCGAACCTTCATCGCGCGCCTCCTGCGGGGAGCGGGGCTAGGCTGGAAGCCTGCCGATCACGGAGGTGAGCCATGGCTCTCAGGCGCTTTCTCGAATGGCCGGTGCTGCGACAGCTCAAGGAGGGCGACGTCCTCGGGCGTGGCCCGGCCGTGACCTCCGAGCGCAGCCGCTCCCTCACCCCGCGCACCACCACGGCAGATCGGGTGGCGCGCAGTGTGTGCCCCTACTGCGCCGTCGGGTGCGGGCAACGCATCTTCGTCTCGGGCGAGAAGATCACCCAGATCGAGGGCGACCCCGACTCGCCGATCTCGCGCGGGCGCCTGTGCCCCAAGGGCAGCGCCAGCGAACAGCTCGTCAACTCACCCACCCGGCAGACCCGCGTCCTGCACCGGGCGCCGTACGCGACCGAGTGGACGCACCTGGGCCTCACCGAGGCGACCGAGATGATCGCGGACCGCATCCTGGAGACCCGACGCCGCACCTGGCAGGACAACGACGCCCAGGGCCGCCCGCTCAACCGCACGATGGGTATCGCCTCCCTCGGCGGCGCGACGCTGGACAACGAGGAGAACTACCTCATCAAGAAGCTCTTCACCGGGCTCGGAGCGGTACAGATCGAGAACCAGGCGCGTATTTGACACTCCGCCACCGTCCCCAGTTTGGGGGCCTCGTTCGGGCGCGGCGGCGCCACGCAGTTCGTGCAGGACATGGCGAATGCGGACTGCATCGTCATCCAGGGTTCCAACATGGCCGAGAACCACCCGGTGGCCTACCAGTGGGTGACCGAGGCCAAGCTGCGCGGCGCGAAGATCATTCACATCGACCCGCGGTTCACGCGCACCTCCGCGGTAGCCGACAAGCAGATCTCCATCCGAGTCGGCAGCGACATCGTGCTCCTCGGCGCCCTCATCAACCACGTCCTGAGCAACGACCTCTACTTCGAGGAGTACGTCCGGGCGTACACGAACGCGACGACGATCGTCGACGAGGACTTCCGCGACACCGAAGACCTCGACGGCATCTTCTCGGGATACGACCCGGAGACCGGCACCTACGACATGACGTCGTGGGGGTATGACTCCGGCGCCGGTGACGACCAGATCGACGCCCCGGATGGCCACGCCGAGGGCGGCTCGGAGCACAAGGAGAGCTCCGCCGGTCACGAATACGGTGCCGGCGGACCCCCGCTCGAGCACGCCGTCGTGCGCCGAGACGAGACGATGACGGACCCCCGGTGCGTGCTGCAGGTGCTCAAGAAGCACTTCGCCCGCTACACACCCGAACTGGTCGAGCGCACCTGCGGCGTCTCGCAGGAGGACTTCGCGTACGTCGCCGAGGCCATCACGACCAACTCGGGCCGCGAGCGCACGACGTGCTTCGCCTACGCCGTGGGCTGGACCCAGCACACGCTCGGCGCGCAGTTCATCCGTACCGCCGCGATCCTGCAGTTGCTGCTCGGCAACATGGGCCGTCCCGGTGGCGGCATCATGGCGCTGCGCGGCCACGCGAGCATTCAGGGCAGCACCGATATCCCGACGCTGTTCAACCTGCTGCCCGGTTACCTGCCCATGCCGAAGGCGGGCACCCACGACACCTTCGACGACTACATCAAGGCCGTGGCCGGAAAGAGCCAGAAGGGCTTCTGGACCGAAGCCGACACCTACACGGTCAGCCTGCTCAAGGCCTGGTACGGCGAGGCCGCACAGGCCGAGAACGACTGGTGTTACGACCGGTTGCCGCGCATCGACGGCAACCACAACACCTACGCGACGATGATGGGCATGATCGACGGCACCGTGGAGGGCTACTTCCTCCTCGGGCAGAACCCGGCCGTCGGGTCGAGCCACGGCCGCCTTCAGCGTGAGGCGATGAGCAAGCTCAAGTGGCTCGTCGTCCGCGACCTAGCGCTGATCGAGTCGGCGACGTTCTGGAAGAACGGTCCTGAGATCGCCACCGGCGAGATGGACACCGAAGACATCGGTACCGAGGTGTTCTTCCTGCCTGCGGCGGCGTACGCCGAGAAGGCCGGCACGTTCACGCAGACCCAGCGGCTCGTGCAGTGGCGCGAGAAAGCGGTCGAGCCGCCGGGTGAGGCCGCCTCCGAGCTGGAGTTCTTCTACGAGCTGGGCCGGGTCCTGCGGCGCAAACTCGCAGACTCCGCCGACCCGCGCGACCGGGCCCTGCTCGACCTCACGTGGGACTACCCGGTCGATGAGCACGGCGAGATCGAGCCGGAGTCGGTGCTCGCCGAGATCAACGGCCGCTACCTCACCGGCGAGAAGGCCGGGCAGATGCTGCCGCTGTTCACGCAGATGAAGGCCGACGGCTCGACGAGCGGCGGCTGCTGGATCTACTGCGGCATCTACGCCGACGGCGTCAACCAGGCCAATCGGCGCAAGCCGGACGCCGAGCAGAGCTGGGTCTCCCCCGAGTGGGGGTGGGCGTGGCCGGCCAACCGGCGCATCCTCTACAACCGCGCCTCGGCCGACCCGCAGGGCAAGCCGTGGAGCGAGCGCAAGGCCTACATCTGGTGGGACGCCGAGGCCGGCCGCTGGACCGGGCACGATGTGCCCGACTTCCCCGTGACCACCCCGCCGTCGTACCGGCCCGAGCCCGGAACCGGCGGACCGAAGGGCCTTGCCGGCGACGACCCGTTCATCATGCAGGCCGACGGCAAGGGCTGGCTCTACGCGCCCAAGGGCATGGTCGACGGGCCGCTGCCGACGCACTACGAGGCGCAGGAGTCGCCTGTGGAGAACCCGCTGTATACCCAGCAGCGCAACCCCTCGCGGTTCGTCTACCCGCGCAAGGACAACCTCACCGCCCCCTCGGCGGGCGACCCCGGAGTCGGTGTCTACCCGTACGTGTTCACCACCTACCGGCTCACCGAGCACCACACGGCCGGAGGCATGAGCCGGTGGCTGCCCTACCTCGCCGAGTTGCAGCCGGAGATCTTCTGCGAGGTGTCGCCGGCCCTCGCGGCCGAACGGGGCCTGGAGAACGGCGGCTGGGCGACGATCGTCTCGCCGCGCTCGGCGATCGAGGCGCGGGTGCTGGTCACCGACCGGGTGCGCCCGCTGCGCATCGGGGAGCAGACGATCCACCAGATCGGCCTGCCCTACCACTGGGGTGTGGGCGGCGAGGGTGCCGTCGTCTCCGGTGACGGCGCCAACGACCTGCTCGGCGTCACGCTCGATCCCAACGTCGCCATCCAGGAGAGCAAGGTCGCCAGTTGCGACATCCGCCCTGGCCGGCGCCCCACCGGGGAGGCGTTGTTGCAGCTCATCGAGGAGTACCAATCGCTGTCGGGCGTCACGACCTCGACGGGGAACACGCGGCGACATGTGGACGCCGAACCGCAGCATTCGCACACCGACGAGGCGCGCATCGCCCGCGGGTCTCAGGAGGGCGGCTGACATGGGGTTCTGGCGCAACCAGTTGTCGGGGCCGACCGACCCGGCGCGTGACGCCGGGTGGGAGAACCCGCCGAAGCGCACCGGGTTCTTCACCGACACCTCGATCTGCATCGGCTGCAAGGCGTGCGAGGTCGCGTGCAAGGAGTGGAACGGCATCCCCATGGACCGCCTGGGGATGACGGGTGACTCCTACGACAACACCATCTCCCTCGGGGCGAGCACGTGGCGGCACGTCGCGTTCGTCGAGCAGGGCAGCGACCGCGTCGCCCGGGCCCGCGCGGCCGGCTCCCAGCTCGTCGACCTCGGGATGCCGACGATGCGCACGGCCGACCCGCTGCCCCGCGCGACGCAGCCCCGCGTGGAGGACGCCGCCCCGACCGGTCTGCCGCTGGACGGGCCGGGCACGGCGATGTCGGCGGTCAGCGCCAACGCGAACCCGCTCACCGACCCCGAGGCCGCGCGGCGCGCCGCGGCCGACGCCCTGGCGGCAGGCACCGTCCCGGACTTCCGGTGGCTCATCGCCTCCGACGTATGCAAACACTGCACGCACGCCGCCTGCCTCGACGTGTGCCCGACCGGATCGCTGTTCCGCACGGAGTTCGGCACGGTCGTCGTGCAGGACGACATCTGCAACGGCTGCGGCTACTGCGTGGCGGCATGCCCGTTTGGCGTCATCGAGCGCCGCGAGCGCCCCGACGGTCAGACCGGCGCGGTCAAGAACGAGGGCATCGCCCAGAAGTGCACGCTCTGCTATGACCGCATCGGCGCCGACCAGACGCCGGCCTGCGCGCAGGCGTGCCCGACGACCTCGATCCAGTACGGCGACCTCGACGACATGCGGGCCCGCGCGCAGAGCCGCGTCGAGGCCCTGCACGAGCAGGGCTACACCGAGGCCCGCCTCTACGGCGCGAGCGAGAACGACGGCGTCGGCGGCACCGGGTCGGTGTTCCTGCTCCTCGACGAGCCGGAGGTCTACGGTCTGCCGCCGGACCCCGTCGTCACCACCGCTGACCTGCCCGACATCTTCAGCAAGGCCGGGTGGGCCGGGGTGGCCATGCTCGGCCTCGCGGCCGTGAGCTTTCTCGGGAGGCGGTCATGACGGCCACGCCGCACACCACGTCCCCCGCGGGCGCGGAGGGAGGACGTCGGCGACGTCAGCGCGAGGACGTCATGGTGCCGCCCGCGGAGTTCAGCTCCTACTACGGCCGCAACATCGTCAAGCCGGCGCCGTGGAAGCACGAGATCCCCACCTACCTCTACCTCGGTGGTCTCGCCGCGGGATCGGCGCTGCTGGCCGCCGGCGCGGAGATGACCGGGCGGCGCGAGCTGCAGCGCAACAGCCGCCTCATCGCCCTCGGCGCCCTGGGCGGCAGCACCGCGGCGCTCATCGCGGACCTCGGCAAGCCGAGCCGATTTCTCAACATGATGCGGACCGTCAAACTCACCTCCCCGATGTCGGTGGGCTCATGGATCCTCGGGGGGTTCGGCGCGTTCACCGGCGCGGCCGCCGCCTCGGAGGTCTTGCGGTTCGTCGTGCCCAAGAGCGTTCCGGGTCAGCAGCTCTGGCCCGTCGGTGACCGGCTCGCGAGCCTCGGCGCCGGTGCGTTCTCGGCGCCGCTCGCCGCCTACACCGCGGTGCTGCTGGCCGACACCGCCACCCCCACCTGGCACGCGTCCTACCCGCAACTGCCGTTCGTCTTCGTCGGGTCGGCGCTCGCCGCCGCGGGCGGGGCCGCGATGATGACGACCGACACCGTGCAGTGCGCCCCGGCCCGCCGCCTCGCCATCGCCGGCTCCGGCCTCGAACTGGCCGCGTTCCAGGTGATGAGCTCCCGCCTCGGGATGCTCGCCGAACCCCTCCATGAGGGCAGGGCCGGCTCCCACCTGCGGCTCGCCAAGGCCCTCACCGTCGCCGGGGTGGCGCTCACCGCCCTCGCCGGGCGGCACCGCGGCGCGGCCGTCGTCGCCGGGCTGGCGCTCAACGCCGGGTCGGCCCTCACCCGCTTCGGGGTCTTCGAGGCGGGCATGGTCTCGGCGCGCGACCCCAAGTACACCGTCGTCCCGCAACGCCAGCGCCTCGAACAGCGGCTGCGGGACCGGACCGGCGCGGCCGACGGATTCGGCCCCATCGTCACCGCGTAACCCCCCTCGGCCCCCGCGAGGGGCCGCGCTCGGAAAGGCCTGCCCGTGTCCACCGCCCCGACGACCACCTCCGGCACCACGAACTCCTCCCGTCGGTGGGTCATCCTCGCCGGCGGTGTCCTCGTCCAACTCGCCATCGGCGCCGTATACGCCTGGAGCGTGTTCGCCCGGGCGCTGCAGGCCGACGACTCGACGATGCGCCTCACCCCCGTGCAGGGGTCGATCCCCTTCCAGGTCGCCATCGGCATGATCTTCGTCGGCACGTTCATCGGCGGCCGCATCCAGGACAAGCGCGGTCCGCGCATCGTGGCCCTCGTCGGCGTCGTCGTGTACTCCGTCGGCATCATCCTCAGCTCGTTCGCCCGAGACGCGGGCGACCTGTGGATCCTCATCGTCGGCTACGGCGTGCTGTCGGGTTTCGGTCTCGGCCTGGCCTACATCGTGCCGATCGCCATGCTGCAGAAGTGGTTTCCCGACAAGGCGGGTCTCGTCACCGGTCTCGCGGTGGGTGGTTTCGGGTTCGGTGCCGTCATCACCGCGCCGCTCGCGAACATGCTCATCCAGCAGAACCCGGCTGAGCCCACGTCGGCGTTCCTACCCCTGGGCATCGGCTACCTCGTCCTCGGCGTCCTGGGCGCCGCGACCTTCGCGAACCCGCCCGCCGAGGACGAGACGTCAGGCGGCGGCAAGCAGGCCGACGGCGAGCGGGACTTCACGCAGGCCGAAGCGTTGCGCACCCCGCAGTGGTTCCTGCTCATGGCGATTCTCGCCCTGTCGGTCACCGCAGGCATTTCCCTCATCTCGGTCGCGAGCGCTTCGGCGATGGACATCGCGAGCTTCACCGCTGCCGGTGCCGCCGCCCTGGTCGGCATCCTCGGGTTGTTCAACGGCGCCGGCCGTATCGCGTGGGCCGCGGCGTCGGATCGCATCGGCAAGATGCCCGCGTTCGTCGGCATCCTCGCCATCCAGGGCATCTGCCTGATCGCCATGCCGCACGCCGCAGCGCCGTGGCTGTTCGTCACACTCGCCGCCCTCATCTACACCTGCTACGGCGGCGGCTTCGGCACGATGCCGTCCACGGCAGGCACGTTCTTCGGCGTGAGGAATGCCGGCGGGATCTACGGCCTCATGTTGGTGGCGTGGAGCATCGGCGGGGTCGCCGGGCCGCTATTGACCACCTGGCTGCTCGGCGCCGACAAGAACTACACCCTGGCGTTCACCGTGGTGGGTGTCGTGTCCCTGGTCGGTGCCGTGCTGCCCCTCATCACCAAGCGGCCCGCTCGCCCGACGGTCGACGCTGCCGGATGACCTGACCCCGAGCCGCGCGGACGGTGCGAGCACCGTCACGTCCACGATGCGGGATCTACCCCGTCGAGGCTGGACGAAACCCGCTGTCTGACATTTCATCTTCTTATGCGTTCCATAAGTCGAGTCGAGGTATGTAGGGCCGGGCGAATGCGCCCGCTCAGCTGTTGTCGCTGAGCCGCCCCGACCTGCCCGCACGACCGACGAGGAACCATGACCACCACTGCCACGCCCCCGCACGCGGCTGCCGCCATCGACGACGCCACCGTGACCGCCCTGCTCACCTCACTGTTCGCCGGGCCGACCCTTCGCGGTGAGAACGTGACGACCGCCCGCGCCGCGTTCCAGGACGCCCTCTACGAGCGCAGCGTCGTCATCGACCTGCGGCCGGCGCCGGCGCGCGCCGTCGACGGCTCGCTCGGTGTCGACGCGGTCGTCGTGGACGACCCGCGCGATGCCCTCGCCGTCGTCCAGCGGGTCGCCCAGCACTCGGCGGTCGTGCTCGTGTCGAGCGACGGTGTCTTCGCGGCTCGGATCGCGGCCCATCTGCGCATGCTCGGCCTGCCGTGGGTCGACGCCGTCGACGGCGGTTTTCACGCCTGGCGCAGCGCCGGCCTCCCGCTCGCGGCCTGAGCTCAGCGCACGGTCACCGTGGCGGCACTCGCCGGCACGAACTCGCCGATGACGGTGCCGCCGGGCACCTCTCCCGCGATGAGCAGCCCTCCGGAGGTCTGGGCGTCGGCGAGCAGCACGAGCTCGTCCTCGCTCTGCCCCGACGTGGCGAGGTGGGGGCGGACCCATTCGAGGTTGCGGCGGCTGCCGCCGGGCACGAACCCGTCCGCCAACGACTCCCGGGCCGCGTCGATGACGGGAACGGCGGCGTGGTCGAGCACGGCGCTCACCCCCGATGCGCGCGCCATCTTGTAGAGGTGGCCGAGCAGCCCGAACCCTGTGACGTCGGTCGCAGCCCGCACCCCGGCCTCTACAGCGGCACGGCTCGCGTCGGCGTTGAGGGTCGTCATCGTGGCGATGGCCTCCTCGAAGCGCTCACCGGTGGCCTTGTGGCGGTTGTTGAGGATGCCGACCCCGATGGGCTTGGTGAGGCTGATGGGGATCCCGGCCCGAGCGGCGTCGTTGCGCAGGAGCGTGGCGGGGTCGGCCGTGCCCGTGACCGCCATGCCGTAGATCGGCTCCGGCGACGTGATCGAATGCCCACCCGCCACAGGGCAATTCGCCTGCGTGCCGACGTCGAGGCCACCGCGCAGCACCTCGGTGAGGACCTCGTCGGGAAGCAGGTCGACCGGCCAACCGACGAGGTTGATCGCGAGCACCGGTGTCCCGCCCATGGCGTACACGTCGGACAGGGCGTTCGCGGCGGCCACCCGGCCCCAGTCGTAGGCGTCGTCGACCATCGGCGTGAAGAAGTCTGCGGTCGAGATCACAGCCACCCCCGCCGTCCCCACGGTGACCCGCACCGCGCACGCGTCATCGCCGGTGTCGAGACCGACCAGGAGGTCGTCGTGTCGGTGACCGGTGAGCGGGGCGACGATCCTCTCCAGTTGGCCGGCCGGCAACTTGCAGGCGCACCCGCCCCCGGCGGCGAATCGTGTGAGCCGTTCCATCTCGAACTCCCCTCGCAGCGGGGCGCGGTCGGCTCCGCGCCGGGATCCTCATCGCACCCTACGGGCCGCGCGAACGGGGCAAACGAGGGGTCACCTACAGTGGCCCGTGGAGGCGTCTGGGTTCCTGGTGGTCCCCCCGGTCTTCAACACCGGTGAGATCGAGCATCTCGGTCTGGCGGGTTCGATTCCCGTCCGCCTCCGCCACACCACCCTGTCGCCGTGCCCGCTCAGACGCGTGTCGGTCCGGACGATGTGAGGCACGAGAGCCCTGTCCCATCGTCCCCAGGACCGTCATGACTTCTGCCTCCGCACTTCGTCCCGTCACCCGCGCGCTTTCGGGCTTCTCGGTCCGCAGCAAGCTCATCCTCGGCAGCGTCGTCCTGCTCGTGGCGGCCTCGATCGTCACCGTCATCGGGGTCTTGGGCCTCGGCTACGCGCGCGACGAGATCGACACCACCTTCACCCTGAACGAGGAGATGCAGCAGCCGCTCAGCCAGGTGGCGTTGTTGCAGATGCGCACCCGGTCGGTCGTCACCGCCATGACGGCGCAGCCGGACGTCGACTCCCGGGCACCGTGGATGCAGGAACTGGAGGCCACCGACGCCCAGATCGAGCAGTTGACCGCGGTCCTCGACACCCGCGGGGTGCCAGAGGTGGCCCCGTCCTGGGAGGAATGGAAGACGAGTTATGCCGCCTGGGTCGAGCACCGCACCCGCATCACCGACGCCTCCCTCGCGGGACAGGAGGAGGAGGTCATCCGCCTGTCGGCGCAGTCCCTCCCCCTGGTCGCCGAATACGGTGCACACCAGGAAGAGACCCTCACCCAGGTGACCTCCGCGGTGGCGCAGGAGTCCCGCTTCGCGATGCACGAGATCAACCGCACCCAGAACTTCATCATCATCGTGTCGATCGTCGGTCTCCTGCTCGCGATCGCGCTCTCGATCGTCCTCAGCCACATGCTGCTGTCGCAGATCCGTGCGCTCCGCGCGGCGATCGGCCGCATGGCCGACGGCGACCTCACCGCTCACGCCGAGGTGCAGACCCGGGACGAGCTCGGCTCCATGGCCGAGGACCTCAACCAGGCGCAGAAGAACGTGCGCAACATCGTCGCCCAGGTGGCGACCGTCTCCTCGGACATCACGGCCACGAGCGCCGACGTCGCCGAGGTGTCCGCGCGCATCGAGACCGACGCCAACCGTGCCGCGTCCGGCCTCGCGCAGGTGAGCGACTCGGCCGGTGAGGTGTCCACCAACATCCAGACCGTTGCTGCCGGCACCGAGGAGATGGCCTCCTCGATCCGGGCGATCGCCCGCTCCGCCGGTGACGCCGCGGGTGTCGCCGCGAGCGCTGTGGCCGTCGCGGACCAGACGAACACGACGGTCGCCAAGCTCGGCACGTCGAGCTCCGAGATCGGCGAGGTCATCAAGGCGATCACCTCGATCGCCGAGCAGACCAACCTCCTCGCGCTCAACGCGACCATCGAGGCCGCCCGCGCCGGGGAGGCCGGCAAGGGCTTCGCGGTCGTCGCCAACGAGGTCAAGGACCTCGCCCAGGAGACCGCCAAGGCCACCGAGGACATCGGTCAGCGCGTCGAGGCCATCCAGGTGGACACCGAGGCGGCCGTGGCCGCCATCAGCGAGATCTCCGGCATCATCGCGCAGATCAACGACACGCAGTCGGCGATCGCCTCGGCCGTGGAGGAGCAGACGGCGACGACGAACGAGATGGGTCGCAGCGTCGGCGACGCCGCGGGCGGTTCCGGCGGCATCGCCACCACGGTGCGGAGCGCATCCCAGACGGTGACCGAGACCGCGAAGTCGGCCACCGGCCTCGCGGGGTCGGCGAAGGCGCTGGCCGACGAGGCCCGGGCGCTCGACGCCCTCGTGGGTCGTTTCCGCTACTGATCCTGCCCGGCGAGGCGGACGTCGTACTCTGCTCCGAGTTCGGCGGCCATGAGGTCGACGAGGCGTCGTGCCTCGTCGGCGTCGCGGCCGCCGTCCTCGGCCCACACCTCCAGGCGGGTGTTGACGGTGCTCGAGAAGCAGCCGACGACCCCGTCGAGGGTGACGATGTCGCCGCGGACCGGCAGGTCACCCGGGGCCTGCGCGTCGAGCACCACCGGCGCGGGCTCGCGGTCCTGCGCTGACGGCACGGCCCACAGGCTGCTGCGACCCAGGTGGGCGTATTGCAAGGTGACCGCGATGCCGCCGACCTCGTCCTTGAGGCGCCGCGCGAGCCACGCGCCGAGGGCCTCGTAGTCGTCGATGCTCGCCCGCGGGTGCCACCCCCGCTCGGGGTCGAAGTCACGGGTCCACCGGTCGGCCCAGTCCCGCAGATGGTCGGCGAGTTCGTCGCTCACGTCGACCTCCTCGGGCTCGACCTCGCGCCCGTCGAACCACAAGGGTGAGGTGCGGCCGGTCCGCGTCGTCAGCAGGATGCCTGTCACCTCGGCGGGTTCGACCGGGCTCGTATCGATGTCGGTGGCCTCGCCGAAGCTGCCGGTGTCGGCCGAGTAGTGGGCCACGAAGGAGTCGTCGAGGTCGACGGGCGTGTCGTACTCGACCTCCACGGCGGGGCCGTCGTCGCGGGCCTCATCGGCCCTCTCGTGGTCGACGTTGCGCAGCGGGCCGGACTTCGCGGAGGCGTCCTCGTTCTCGGACGCGGCCTCGTCGGTCCAGACGGCCAGGAGATCCTCCTCGACGTCCTCGTGCTGTGGCGCGGGCCCCCCTGTCTGGCGCTGCTGCGGGGCGGGGTCGTCGGTTCCGCGGACGGAACTCGGGGCCGAGGCGTCGCCCACCGTCGCGTGGCCGCGACCGTCGGTGCTCACGTGCTCGATGCACGTGTCGAGCCACGCGCGCGCGACGTCTTCGAACGGTTCGGCCCGGTCGGCCATCTGCTCGTGCACCCAGTCGGTGGCCTCGCGCGCGGCCGCCACGAGATCGTCGGGGTAGCCGAAGGCGACCCGATGTTCGTCGAACTCGTCGATGTCGTCGACGTAGAGCTCACCAGTGAAGCGGCGCACGACATCGAGGTCCAGATCGATGGCGCTCACCTGCAGCACGCCGTCGGGGCGGTGCCACCACGACGGCGTCGAGGTGATGTCGACGTAGATGCGGCTCGAGAACGCGCCGCCGCTGCCGTTGAAGGTGGCGACCCACATGCCGTCGCGAGGGTAGAGGCACACCCAGTGGACGTCGGCGACGATCTCGCGGCCCGGCTTGGCGATGAGCGAGCCGGGCGCACCGCCCACCCACACGCCGTGCTCGTCGACGCCGACGACGACGAGGTCGTACTCCCAGTGCGGGGTGCCGTCGTACTTCGTGAACACCGCGCGCACGCGCGCGCCGAAGGGGAGTTCGGCCGGTGACAGTCCCGCATCCATGCCGTGCTCCTCTCGTCCACACCATCATGACGGTGTCGGCGCCTCAAGGGGAGCAACCTCACTGCTCCGGCCCGGCTGGGCCGAGGATGCTGAGGCGTGAACCGAGCGCACGAGGCGTCCCACCGCGGTCCACGCCACTGCAGCCGTCGCGGCGAGTGAGAGCGCCGCGAGGAGCGCCAGGGAGAACAGGCGTGAGCGGATCTGATC
This sequence comes from Mobilicoccus sp., assembly GCA_030538585.1. Classification (GTDB taxonomy): domain Bacteria; phylum Actinomycetota; class Actinomycetes; order Actinomycetales; family Dermatophilaceae; genus Mobilicoccus. Next base: position 4,362 of record JAUNTP010000004.1, on the reverse strand, counting down.
CTCCAGGTGCTGATGGAAGGACACGACGGCGACGAAGCCTTGGGTCTGCCCCGCCTGAACCTGCACGTTCTGCCAGGTGACGACGCCGTGCCGGGGTGTCGTGAGTCGTCCGGCCGAGCCGGGCTGCATGATCTCCTTCGTCGTCGCCGCATCGAGGGCCGCCCACGGGGGCGCGTCCGCCCCGCGGGTCGACACCGGCCCGCTCGACCCGAGGCTGCCGCCGACGAGGAGTTCGGTCCGTTCTGGATCCTGACGCGAGAGGTACACCTCGGCGAAGCGGTCCGCCGACGGGAACGGCCTGCCGGTGCTGGGGTCGACCGCGGTCTGAGCGAACAGGGCGATCTCACCGGCCTCCTGCGCGACCGACTCGTTGATGCCGGCGATCACCGTGGCACGCAGCGCGAGAGACGCCCCCACGATGAGCACGACGAACCCCAGAGCCGCGACCCCGACGATCCAGGTGACGACCCGCAGGCGGTCGGGGGTGCGGGGTCGGGTCGTCATGGGGTGCTCCATCTGGTGGTGCCTGGGTGTCGAGTCGGTGTCTTCGGCGAGCACTCCCGGGGGAATCGGCAAGGGCACGGCTGGTCGGTGGCGCGGCCTCCTGGATCGACGTTATGTCCCCACGTGATGCGTTGACCAGCCACGACACCCGTCCTGAGAGCACTCTCATGACCCCTTCACAGGGGGCTCATCGTTTCTCATCACGGCCCCCTGCACGGTTGGTCGAGCAAGCGAAGGGAGCGTCTCGAGACCATCGCCCACCTCACGACGTCGGCCCACCCCCCGTTGGTCGAGGAGCGAGCGCAGCGAGCGTCTCGAGACCATCGAGACGTCGCGTGCTACCAGCCCCGGTGGTCCGACGCGGAATCTCACGGTGGTCTCGAGACGTCGCTGCGCTCCTCCTCGACCAACGGCGGGGGCGGGGGCCTTCGAGGCGGTGCGCCACCCCTCCGTTGGTCGAGAAGGGAGCGGAGCGACTGTCGCGAGATCGATCGGCGGTGGGCATGCGTCGCTCGCGTGGCGCTACCCTCACCGGGGAGGTGTCATGACGGATCCACGACGGCGCGTGCCACGCACCGATCAGGTGCTCGCTGCACTGTCCGACCTCGTCGATGCTCACGGAGCCACGGCGGTCAAAGACGCCGTCGTCCGCGCCCAACAACGCTGCCGCGCCGGTGATCTCGACCCCGACGACGTCGCCGGCGAGGCGCGAGCCGACCTTCTGGCGCGCCCCACGACGAGCCTGCGCCCCCTGGTCAACGCGACAGGTGTCGTGCTCCACACCAACATCGGACGCGCCGCCCTCTCCACCCGGGCGAGGGAGGCACTCACCGTCGCCGCCGGTCACGTCGACGTCGAATACGACGTGGCAACTGGGAGGCGTGCACGCCGCGGACGCGGCACCCTCGACGCGCTACGACGCAGCGTCCCTGCCGCCGGTGACGCACTCGTCGTCAACAACGGCGCCGCCGCCCTCGTGCTCACCACGACCGCGCTCGCCGTCGCCGCCGGCCGCCCCGAGGTGGTCATCAGCCGCGGCGAAGTCGTCGAGATCGGCGACGGGTTCCGCCTGCACGAGCTCATCGCCTCGACCGGAGCCCGCCTCGTGGAGGTGGGCACGACCAACCGCACCCACCTCGACGACTACGCGGACGCGGTCGGCCCCGACACCGGGCTACTGCTCAAGGTGCACCCGAGCAACTTCGTCGTCCGCGGGTTCACCCGCTCCGTGCCGGTCAGCGACCTCGCCGCCCTGACCGCGCGGCTGCGCACCGAGCACGATTGCGACGTGCCACTCGTCGTCGACATCGGCAGCGGACTCCTCACCCCCGAACCGGTTCTGCCCGACGAGCCCGACGCGCAGACGGCCCTCACCCAGGGCGCAGACCTCGTCACCGCGAGCGGCGACAAGCTCCTCGGCGGACCGCAAGCAGGGCTGCTGCTCGGCCGCTCCGACCTCGTCCACGCCGTGCGGCGCCACCCCCTCGCCCGCGCCGTGCGCGTCGACAAGCTCACCCTCGCCGCGATGGAAGCGACCCTGCTCGCGCCCGACGCGACCCCCACCTGGGCTGCACTGCACGTCGACCTGGTGTCACTGCGCCGCCGCACCGACACCCTCGCCGCACAGCTGCGCGCCCACACCGCGCACGCGACGCTCATCGAGGTCGTCGACAGCGAGGCGGCCGTCGGCGGCGGTGGCGCTCCGGAGGTCGTGCTGCCCTCGGTCGCGCTCGCCCTCGACGCCGCGTGGGCGGGACCGCTCCGTGCCGCAGGGGTCATCGGTCGGGTCGTCGACGGCCGCCTCCTGCTCGATCTTCGGACCGTCGACCCGGCGCAGGACGACCGCCTCGGCGACATGCTGATGCGTGTGCTCTCGGAGGGGCAGTGAGGCCCGACAGCGCCACCCAGATGACCGTCATCGCGACGGCGGGGCACGTCGACCACGGCAAGTCGACCCTCGTGCGCGCCCTCACCGGACGTGATCCCGACCGGTGGGAGGAGGAGCGACGCCGCGGCCTGACCATCGGCCTCGGGTACGCCTGGCTGCAGGTGGCGGAGCGGACGATCGCCATCGTCGACGTGCCCGGCCACCGCCGCTTCATCGGCACGATGCTCGCCGGTCTCGGGCCGGTGCCGGCCGTGATGCTCATCGTCGCCGCCGACGAGTCGTGGATGCCGCAGAGCGCCGAACATCTCTCGGCGGCAGCCGCTCTCGGGGTCGAGGACCTGGTGCTCGTCGTCACGCGCGCCGACCTCGCCGACCCGGCTCCCGCGATGGAGCGCGCCCAGGCCGAGATCGCCGCGGTCGGCATCACCCCCCGCGCGACGGTCGTCGTGTCGGGACGCACCGGCGCGGGCCTGGACACGCTGCGGGACGCCCTCGCCGACCTCGCCCGCTCGATGCCTCGCCCCGACCCTGCGAGCCGGGCCAGGTTGTGGATCGACCGCGCCTTCAGCGTCGCCGGGGCCGGGACGGTGGTGACGGGGACCCTTGGAGCCGGTTCCCTGCGCCGCGAGGGCGCCCTCGACCTGCTCACCGAGGTCGGGCGGCGGCGCGTCACCGTGCGCGGCCTGCACGCTCTCGACGAGCCCCGTGAGCACGTCGTCGGCCCTGCCCGGGTCGCCGTCAACGTCCGGGGCGTCGCCGCCGACGACGTCCACCGCGGGGATGCGCTACTGCACGCCGACGCGTGGACGCTCACCGACCAGGTCGACGTGCGCCTCACGCGCCACGAGGCGGTTGGCGCCACGCAGCCCACGGGTGTCCCGGCCCACCTCATGCTGCACGTCGGCACCGCATCCATGGAGGTCGGCGTCCGCCCCTTCGGACCCGACGCCGACACGGCCCGGTTGAGGCTGCCTCGCGCGCTGCCGCTCGTCTCCGGGGACCGGGCCCTGCTGCGCGACCCCGGCACCGGCGAGATCGTCGGGGCCGTCGTCCTCGATCCCGACCCGCCCGCCCTGCGACGCCGGGGCGCCGGTGCGAAGCGCGGGGAGCAGCTGCGGGGCCGCAGCGCGCGGGTCGATCTTGCCGTCGAGGTGGCAGCGCGCGGGCACCTCAGCGTGAAGGACGCCCTCCGCCTCGGTGTCGACGCAGCCGACCTGGAGGGGGAGACCGCCGGCGTGATTCGCGTCGCGGACGTGCTCGTGGCCCCCGAGCGGTGGGCACTCTGGCAGGAGCGTCTCGGCGAGGTGGTGCGCGAGTACGCCCGCACCCACCCGATGTCGCCGTGGATGCCGACCGAAGCGGCCCGCGCCGCCGCCGAGCTGCCCGACGGCGCGCTCGTCGCCCCCCTCGCTGCGTCGGTGAGTCTCGTCTGTGAGCGGGGCCGTGTGCATGAGCCGGGAGTGCAGGCCAGCCTCGGGCCCGCCGAGCAGGGTCTCGCGCGGATCGAGGAGCGCCTGGCCGAGACGCCGTTCGCTGCCCCTGAGCGACCCGACCTCGACGCCGCCGGTCTCGGGAAGCGAGAGATCGCCGCCGCCATCTCCGCGGGGCGGCTCATCCGTCTCGACGATGACGTGCTGCTCCGCCCCCAGGCCCCGGCGCAGGCGATGCGGATTCTCGCCGCGCTCCCCCAACCGTTCACCACCAGCGAGGCCCGCCGCGCCCTGGACACGACCCGCCGCGTCGCGATCCCCCTGCTGGAACACCTTGACGCGCGCGGCTGGACCAGACGCATCGACGCAGGCCACCGCGAGGTGGTCCGCTGACCGCCACGCCACCACCCGTTTGGTCGAGGAGGAGCGCAGCGACGTCTCGAGACCATCGTGCGTTGGCGAGGGTGGCCCACCCGTCGAGGAGCGAGTCTCCAACCCCGTTGGTCGAGGAGCGAGCGAAGCGAGCGTCTCGAGACCATC
>JAUNTP010000166.1 GCA_030538585.1 Mobilicoccus sp. | reverse complement strand
TCACAGCAACCCCGACGAGCGAGATCCCGCGGGCCCCCCGGACCCCCGTGCGTCCTACCTCACGGTAGGGGTGCGCGGCGCGGGCTCTACCGGTCTGTCAGGATGAAGCGGTGACCCTCCTCCGACGCATCGTCCTGGGTGTCTGCTTGACCCTCTTCCTGGTCAGCGGGCTCGCGGCGCACGCCCACTCCGAACTGGTCGAGTCGACGCCCGCCGACGGGGAGTCGCTGACCGTGATGCCGCAGTCGGCGACGCTCGTGTTCAACGAGGCGGTCGATCCCAACTTCGCGCAGGCGGTGGTCGCCGACGCGGACGGCGTGGCGCGCCCGGTCGAGCCGGCCGTCGCGGGGTCAGAGATCGTCGTGCCCATCCCCGGGGACGTCCGCGCCGGAGACGTCGAGGTCCGCTATCGGATCGTCAGCGCCGACGGGCATCCCGTGGGCGGTTCGATCACCTTCACCGTCGGTGACGCCGCTGCGGCCACGTCGGCCGAGGACGCCGCGGCGCCGACCCCCGACGCCCGCGCCTACACCGCCCCGGCGGAACAGCCTGAGACGTCCACGACGTGGATGTACGTCCTCACCGGTCTCGCGGCGGCTCTCGTCGTTCTCGCGGGCATCATCGTCGCCCTCATGCACAGGCGGTCCTGACCACCACGACACTCAGGCTCGTGGCCTTGCTGGGCTGAGCGTCAGTGGCGGGCGGCGGCCCGGCTGTGCGTGCGCGGCCGCCAGGATCGCAGCGGCCACGCGGGCGCGTTCTCACCGCGCGGCAAAGCAGCCGCGCCGGCCCGACGCACCGTGTCGGCTTGCTCGGTGTGGCCGGCATCGGCGAGGTCGTCGGCGAGGGCTCGCAGCGAGGACGGCAGCAGCCCCAGGGCGGAGACCTCGACGATCTCCCGCTCGAACGCGCGGGCGCAGTCCCACCAGGACGCGCTGAGGTCGCGGGCGACATCACGCCGCTGCTGGGCGCTCAGCCGGGTCTGGTCGATCACACCGATCGTCGTCGTGAAGTTCATGGACATGCTGTTCCCCCCGAAAGTCGTGACAAAGGCGCTGCGATTCCCCGGTCCCCTCAGACCCGGGCGTACTCCCCCGAGCAACGCCTGCCGCCAAACTCTACGACACTCGTCCAGGACGACAAACCAACCAGCGTTCCAGTCCGCCGTCCACGATCAGCCGAGACGTCCGCGACAAAGGGGTGGCCCAGCGGCATCGACGCTGCTCAGAGGCACTTTTCGACCGATCCTGAATTCAGGCTGAGAATGTGGCCGCACCACCCCGGGAATCACCCCGAAGAAGAGCGTGGACATGCCGAAAAGGAGTGTTTGGCAACGCATTCCGCGAAGCGTCGCCGTCGCCCGTGAATGCCTCGGCCGGCACGCGGCAGCATAGGTACAACAGACCTTCTCGCCGCGCCGAGGGGCGTGCCAGGTGGCGCGGCCCGCGCCGTGGACGCGGCCGGTCGTGGACCGGTCGCCGACAGGGCTCCGACCAGTCAGCGGGCACGAAAAAGCCCTCCCCAGCCTGCCGGCCGTAGGAGGGCATCGCCCCGTCGTGGGATCGGTGCGCCATCAGGGACTCGAACCCCGAACCCGCTGATTAAGAGTCAGCTGCTCTGCCAATTGAGCTAATGGCGCGCAACGAGGAGAAACCTTACACGAGGGTGGCGGGAGCATGAAATCCGCTGGTCAGAGGCCGGTTCGGCACCCAAGCGGGGCGTGTGGCCGAATGCCCGACGCGGGGCGCAATCCCGGTCTACGGTACGGACATACGACAGGAAGGGACGCCATGAGAGCACTGGTCAAGACCCACGCCGGCCCGGGGTTGGAGCTGATCGACACACCGGAGCCCGTCTGCGGTCCGCGCGACGTCAAGATCAAGGTCCTCGCGGCGGGCCTGTGCGGCACCGACCTGCACCTCGAACAGTGGGACGACTGGGCCGCCTCCCAGGTCACTCCCCCGACGACGATCGGGCATGAGTTCTTCGGTGAGATCGTCGAGGTCGGCAGCGACGTCACCTCCTGCAGTGTCGGGCAGAAGGCGTCCGGTGAGGGGCACGTCGTGTGCGGCATGTGCCGCAACTGTCGCGCCGGCCGCCGTCAGATGTGCATCGACGTCGACAGCGTCGGCGTCAACCGCAACGGCGCGTTCGCCGAGTACGTCGTCATCCCCGCCGCGAACGTGTGGATCCAGCCCGACGACATGCGCCCCGAGGTGGGGGCTCTGTTCGACCCGCTCGGCAACGCCACGCACACCGCGCTGATGTTCCCCCTCGTCGGCGAGGACGTCCTCATCACCGGAGCGGGCCCCATCGGGGTCATGGCCGCCGCGATCGCGCGCCACGCCGGTGCCCGCTACGTCGCCGTCACGGACGTCTCCGACTACCGGCTCGACCTGGCCCGCCGCGCCGGTGCCGACCTCGTCGTCAACGTCGCCACCACCCGCATCGCCGACGCCCAGCGCGAACTCGGCATGGTCGAGGGGTTCGACGTCGCTCTGGAGATGTCGGGCAACCCGGCGGCGCTGCGGGAGACGATCGAGAACATGAACCACGGCGGCCGCATCGCGCTGCTCGGCCTGCCGAAGGAGGGGTTCGCCATCGACTTCGGCAAGGTCATCACGCACATGCTCACCGTCAAGGGCGTCTACGGGCGGGAGATGTACGAGACCTGGTATGCCGCGAGCGCCATGATGGCGACGAGCTCCGCCCTGCGCGACACCGTGTCCTCCGTCATCACGCACACCGTGCCGTTGGAGGAATGGCCCGAGGCGTTCGCCGCGGCCCGCTCCGGAGAATGCGGCAAAGTCGTTCTCGACATCGCCGGTGACCTGACCCGCTAGGAGACCCCGTGACCACCCAGACCTCAGAGTTCCACGCCTCCGTCGCCGAGACGCTCCACGAGATCCGCGACGCGGGTCTCTACAAGCACGAGCGCGAACTGCTCTCGCCGCAGTCGGCGCACGTGCGCACTGCGGGCGGTGAGGCCCTCAACTTCTGCGCCAACAACTACCTCGGCCTGGCCGATCACCCCGACGTCGTCGCCGCCGCCCGCGACGCCCTCGACACCTGGGGGTTCGGCATGGCGAGCGTGCGGTTCATCTGTGGCACCCAGGAGCTGCACAAGCAGCTCGAGGCCCGCATCGCCGAGCTCGTCGGCACGGAGGACGCGATCCTCTACTCGTCCTGTTTCGACGCCAACGGTGGCGTGTTCGAGGTGCTGTTCGGCGCCGAGGACGCGATCATCTCCGACGAGCTCAACCACGCCTCGATCATCGACGGGGTGCGTCTGTCGAAGGCGGCGCGCTACCGGTACAAGAACGCCGACCTCGCCGACCTCGAACATCAACTGCAGGAGGCGCAGGGGGCGCGACGCATCGTCGTCGTCACCGACGGCGTGTTCTCGATGGACGGCTACTACGCCCCGCTGGAGGGCATCTGCGACCTCGCCGAGAAGTACGGCGCGCTCGTGCTCGTCGACGACTCCCACGCCGTCGGGTTCGTCGGTGAGAACGGCCGCGGCACCCACGAGTACTGCGGGGTGCTCGACCGGGTCGACCTCATCACCGGCACCCTGGGCAAGGCCCTCGGTGGTGCGTCGGGTGGGTACGTCGCCGGCTCCGCCGACGTCGTCGCCTTGCTGCGGCAGCGCTCGCGCCCGTACCTGTTCTCCAACGCGGTGGCCCCGACCGTGGCTGCCGGGTCGCTCAAGGCCATCGAGCTCGCCCTGGGCGGCGGCGAGCAGCGGGCGGCGTTGAAGCGCAACACCGAGCTGTTCCGGTCGCTCATGACCGACGCCGGGTTCGACCTGCTGCCCGGCACCCACCCCATCACCCCGGTGATGTTCCCCGGCGAGGACGGCGCCCGCCGGGCCGCACAGATCGCCGACGCCATGCTGGAGCGCGGCGTGTACGTCATCGCGTTCTCCTACCCGGTGGTGCCCGCAGGCAAGGCACGCATCCGGGTGCAGCTGTCGGCCGCGCACAGTGAGGACGACGTGCGCACCTGCGTGGACGCCTTCATCGCCGCGCGCGACGAGGTCGGCTGACACTGCACCAGAAACGCGAGAGCCCCCACCGGATGCGGTGGGGGCTCTCGTGTCAGAGATACAGGCCGGTGCCGTCGCTGCCGGCGGCCGGGGCGCGTACCGCGTGCAGATCCCGCTCGCGGGCGAGCACGTAGCTCTTGCCGTCGAGTTCGACCTCGGCGAGGTCGCTGGGGTCGAACAGGGCGTGGTCGTCGAGCTTGACCTGCCGCACGTGCTGGCCGGTGGCGACGACGACGGCCCAGGCCAATCGTTTACCGAGGCTGGCGGTGGCCGGGATGAGCAACCCTCCGCCGGTCTGCCGTTCGCCCTCGGCGTCGTCGTGCTGCAGCAAGACCCGGTCACCCAGCATGCGGATGGGCAGGTGCGCGGCGCTCGCGGCGCCGGCGTCAGGCACGAACGCGGCGGATGATCGCGATCGTGAGCAGCAAGGCGGCGACGCCCGCGACACCGGCGACGACCTCGATCTTGAGCGAGCCGTCGGGGTGGTGGGTGGCGTTGTGAAACGCGGTCTGGGCCTCGGATGCCTGACGCTTGGCGATGTTCGCAGGCTTGACGCGGAACGCCAGCTCGTCGATCGTCGCGGCGAGGCTCTCCCGGTGCTGTGCGATGTCCTTCTCGATCTCGTCGAGAGACCGGTTGTCCTTGTCGCTCATCGACGACTCCTTCTTCGTGTGCGTGCACTGCCGCAGAATGCGGGTCCGCAGCGACGATAACCTACCCCCGCACGCCCCGCCCGCCGCGGCAGGCGGAAGTGACCGATACGGTGCGGATCCGCCGCATCGACCCTGCTCGTCAAGGAGGACCCATGTCCCGACTCGAGGCCGGCGACGTCGCCCCCGATTTCACCCTGACCGCTCACGACGGCACCGAGGTGGCCCTGGCCGACCTGCGTGGCCGCAAGGTCGTCCTCTACGCCTACCCGGCCGCGATGACGCCGGGCTGCACGACCCAGGCATGCGACTTCCGCGACAACCTGGACGAGTTCTCCGGCGCGGGCTACGCCGTGTACGGCATTTCCCCCGACGCGCCCGAGAAGCTCGCGCGGTTCGTCGAGAAGGAGTCGCTGACGTTCCCGCTCCTGTCCGACCCCGACAAGGAGGTTCTCACCGCTTACGGCGCTTTCGGGGAGAAGAAGATGTACGGCAAGACGGTGACCGGCGTGATCCGCTCGACCTTCGTCATCGACGTAGAGGGCCGCATCGAGCTCGCCAAGTACAACGTGCGCGCCAAGGGACACGTGGCCTCCCTCGCCAAGGCTGTGGGTGTCGAGCTGCCCTCGGCGACGTGACCGGCGGCGGCGCACGCTAGTCTGCTGCGTGCGCGGGAGTGGTGGAATTGGCAGACACGCAGGATTTAGGTTCCTGTGCCTTCGGGCGTGAGGGTTCAAGTCCCTTCTCCCGCACGTAGGTGCTCAGGCTGCCCCGTTCACGCGGCCGAGGGCGTCGATCCCGAACGCCCCGAGCACGGCGGCGAGCGGCACGCCGAAGAAGTAGGCGAGCCACACCCCGAGCAGCGAGAACGACGCGCCGATGTTGCCTTCGTCGATGAACGTCAGGTCGAACGCGAGGCTCTCGCCGAGGACGGTCGCGGACCACCCCAGCACCATCACGGCGGCGAGCCCCGCCACCGCGCACGCGACCGTCCACGGCACCGACAGCGTGCGAGGCCGAAACGGTGAGCGCCCCCCACGGTGGAGCAGGACGGGCCACACGAGCATCCCCGCCCCCGCGATGAGATACGGCATCGAGGAGACGATGTGCCCCGCGATGTAGCCGTCGTGGTGCAGCACGGTGGCGTTGAGCACGGTCAGGACGACCGCCGCGAGCGGGTACACGAGGCAGGCGGTGCCCCCGATGGCGAGCGCGCGAGCGATGACAACCGCGGCTGGGTGCAGTGGCCTGGCAGACATGGTCGACCTCCCCTCGTGGCAGGCCCCGATGCCCCGCCGACCCTCAGGATCGGCCACCACCCACCCCGCGCACCTGGGCACGGGTACTCATCTCTCGTCGAGCTGTCTCAGAGGTGGTCGGGCAGCACCTGCGCGAGGGCACGGAAGGCCAGCGCCCGGTGGGAGATCGCGTTCTTCTCCTCAGGCGGCAGCTCCGCGCTGGTACGGGTGTCGCCGTCGATCTGCAGGATCGGGTCGTAGCCGAACCCGTTCTCGCCGCGGGGCTCCCGCACGAGCGTGCCGGAGAACCGGCCGTGCCGGGTGACCGTGCGGCCATCCGGCAGGGCCAGGGCGGCGCAGCACACGAACGCCGCGCCGCGGTGGGCCTCCGGAACATCGGCGATCTGGGCGAGGAGCAGGTCGAGGTTGGCGCGATCGTCACCGTGTCGCCCGCTCCAGCGGGCGCTGAACACTCCCGGGGCGCCGCCGAGCACGTCGACGGCCAGGCCTGAGTCGTCGGCCAGCGCGGGAAGGCCCGTCGCCCGCGCCGCGTGGCGTGCCTTGAGCAGGGCGTTCTCCTCGAACGTCACCCCGGACTCGACGACGTCCTCGACGTCGGGGAACGCCTCCATGCCGACCAGCTCGGCAGACGCGGCAGCGAGAGCGTCGAGGAGGATGTGCCGCAGCTCGACGACCTTCCCCGGGTTGCGGGTGGCGAGGACGACGCGGCGGCTCACCGGCTCACCTCGCGGGCGGGCGCAGCGAGGGCCTCCTGCTGCAGGCGGGTCAGCTCGGCGCAGCCGGTGGTGGCGAGGTCGAGCAGCCCGTCGAGCAGGGCGCGGTCGAACGGGGCGCCTTCGGCGGTCCCCTGCACCTCGACGAACGTGCCGTCGCCGGTCATGACGACGTTCATGTCGGTGCCCGCGTCGACGTCTTCGACGTAGTCGAGGTCGAGGACGGGCCGCCCGTCGACGATGCCGACGCTGACGGCCGCCACGGACCCAGTCAGGGGCGAGGCGGTGCGAGCGACATGGCCGGCGGCGCGGCCGTTCTCGATGGCGTCGGCGAGGGCGACGTACGCGCCGGTGATGGCGGCGGTGCGGGTGCCGCCGTCGGCCTGCAGCACGTCGCAGTCGAGGACGATGGAGTTCTCGCCGAGCTGCGACATGTCGACGACCGAGCGCAGGCTGCGCCCGACGAGACGGGAGATTTCGTGGGTGCGGCCGCCGATCTTGCCTTTGACGCTTTCGCGGTCGCTGCGCGTGTTGGTGGAGCGAGGCAGCATGGCGTACTCGGCCGTCACCCACCCGAGCCCGGAGCCTTTGCGCCAGCGCGGCACGCCCGCGGTGAACGACGCCGCGCACAGCACGCGGGTACGCCCGAACTCGACGAGGACGCTGCCTTCGGCGTGGTCGAGCCAGTTGCGGGTGATGCGGATGTCGCGGAGCTGGTCGGTGGCGCGGCCGTCGTGGCGCGGAGAGTCGCTCATGAGCCGCAGGCTACCGAACCCCCACCCTCCCCGGCGCAGCGCAGGACTCAGGCTGGTCGAGGACCGGCCCGCGACACCATCAGAACGTGGTGACCCTCAGCATCGTCGTGGGGTGAAGGTGACCCATCGGGTGTTGAGACGCTCACCTGTCGGGGAGCTGTACACCGGGCGGCCCGACCTGTCCG
>JAUNTP010000165.1 GCA_030538585.1 Mobilicoccus sp. | reverse complement strand
TCATCACCGACGACGGTGTCGCCGCCCGACGGAACCCTGCGCTCGCCCCGGAGCAGCGTGACCTCGACCGCAGCGACGACGCCTGGATCATCTTCACCTCGGGCTCGACCGGCACCCCCAAGGGCGTCGCCGTCTCCCACCGCAGCGCCGCCGCGTTCGTCGACGCCGAAGCGTTGCTGTTCTGTCAGGACGCGCCACTTGGGCCGGGGGATCGAGTGCTCGCCGGCCTGTCGGTGGCCTTCGACGCCTCGTGCGAGGAGATGTGGCTCGCGTGGCGGCACGGCGCCACCCTCGTGCCTGCGCCCCGATCGCTGGTCCGCACCGGGCTCGACCTCGCGCCCTGGCTCGAACGACGCGGCATCACCGTCGTGTCCACCGTGCCGACGCTCGCGTCCCTGTGGCCCGAGGAGGCCCTCGCCGGGGTGCGCCTCCTCATCTTCGGTGGCGAAGGGCTGCCCGCCGAGCTCGCCGCGCGCCTGTGCTCGGCCGAGCGAGAGGTGTGGAACACCTACGGCCCCACCGAGGCCACTGTCGTCGCCTGCGCCGCCCGCATGACCGGCGAGGAACCGATCCGCATCGGTCTGCCGCTGGACGGGTGGGACCTCGCCGTCGTCGACTCCGAAGGCCGCGAGGTCGACGAGGGCGAAACCGGCGAGCTCGTCATCGGCGGTGTCGGCCTGGCCCGCTACCTCGACCCCGAGAAGGACGCCGCCACCTACGCCCCCATGCTCGGCTGGGACCGCGCCTACCGCAGCGGTGACCTGGTGGTGCGCGACGAGGACGGGCTCATCTTCGCGGGCCGCGCCGACGACCAGGTCAAGGTCGGTGGCCGCCGCATCGAGCTGGGCGAGATCGACGCTGCCCTGCAGAGCCTGCCCGGCATCGCGATGGCCGCGGCCGCCGTCCGCGAGACCGGCCCCGACGTCAAGGTCCTCGTCGGCTACCTCCTGCCCGAGGACGTCGACTCCTACGGCCCCGACGCGCTCGCCGACGCTCGCGCCCGCCTCGAAGCGATGCTGCCCGCGGCGATGGTGCCGCGCCTCGCGCCGGTGCCGACGATGCCGACGCGTACCTCGGGCAAGGTCGACCGTGACGCCCTGCCCTGGCCCCTGGAGGGCGAGGCCCCGCAAGGAGCGGGCAGCGAGGGTCTCGACGGTGTCGCCGCGTGGCTCGCCGAGCAGTGGCAGGCCGTCCTCGGCGTCGATCCCGGCGCGGACGACGACTTCTTCGCCCTCGGCGGCAGCAGCCTGGCCGCGGCCCGGCTCGTCTCGTTGCTGCGGGCCCGGCACCCCCGCGTCACCGTCGCCGACCTGTACGACCACCCGCGCCTCGCCGCCCAGGCCGCCATGCTGGAGGCCTACGGCGACGCGGGCGGTGCGCACGCCGAGGACCAGGAGCCGCTCGCCGTGCCCCGGCCGGTGCCACCCGCGGTGCAGGCCCTGCAATTGGGCCTGGACGTGCTCTTCGCCACCGTGCGCGGAGCGCGATGGCTCGTGCTCGCGCTCACCCTCTCCACCCTGCTGCACGCGCTCGGGTGGGCGGTGCTCCCGGTCGGTCCGTGGGCCTTCCTCCTGATCGGGCTGCTGCTGGGGTGGACCCCCATCGGTCAGCTCGGTCTCACCGTGCTCGTGTGTCGCCTGGTCCTGCGCGGCATCACCCCCGGCACGTACCCCAGAGCCGGGAGCGTCCACCTGCGCGTCTGGGCGTGTGAACGGTTCGCCGACAGCGCCGGGGCGACGTCGCTCATGAGCGCGCCGTGGATGCTGCACTACGCCCGCGCCCTCGGCGCCACCGTGGGTCGCGGGGTCGACCTGCACTCGGCGCCGCCGGTCACCGGCATGCTCGTGCTCGGCGGCGGCGCCTCCATCGAGCCCGAGGTCGACATGTCGGGGCACTGGGTCGAGGGCGACCGTTTCCACGTCGGCCCCATCCGCATCGCCGCGCACGCCGCCGTCGGTGCCCGCAGCATGCTGCTGCCCGGCACCTCCATCGGCAAGGGCGCCGTCGTCTCCGCGGGGTCGGCGGTCCACGGCGCCGTGCCCGCCGGGCAGGTGTGGGCGGGTTCGCCCGCGGCGCCCGCCAAGGCCCGCAAGGTCGTCGGAGAATGGCCCGATCAGCGTCCCGCTCGCGCCCGCGAGTGGATCGCCATCTACGCCCTCAGCGGGGGGGCCCTCGCGCTCCTGCCCGTCATCGGGTTCCTGCCCGGTTTGCTGCTCATGCTTCGGCCGCTGCGGGGTGCCGAGACCTTCGCCTCGGGCGTGTTCGGCGCGCTGCTGTGGACGCCGGTGGCGACCCTCGTCGGGATGGTGGGGTTCGCCCTGATCGTCCTCGTCATCGTGCGGCTGTGCTCCATCGGCATCATCGAGGGCCACCACGCCGTCCGCAGCCGCATCGGCTGGCAGGTGTGGCTCACCGAGCGCGTCCTCGACATGTCCCGCACCATCCTCTTCCCGCTGTACGCGAGCCAGCTCACCCCGTGGTGGCTGCGCGCCCTCGGGGCGCGAGTGGGCAGTGAGGTCGAGGCGTCCACTGTGCTGCTCCTGCCGTGCATGACTCGCATCGGCGACGGCGCGTTCCTCGCCGATGACACCCTGGTGGCCTCCTACGACCTACGCGGGGGCTGGATGCGCGTGGGCCGCGCCCGCGTCGGCAAGCGCGCCTTTCTCGGCAACTCCGGAATGACAGCCGCCGGGCGCAAGGTCCCCAAGGACGGACTCGTCGCCGTCCTGTCCGCAGCGCCGCGTCGCTCCAAGGCGGGCACCTCCTGGCTGGGCAGCCCGCCGGTCAAACTCCGCCGCGTGGCGACCGAGAACTTCGACGACATCCGCACCTTCGCCCCCACCCCCGGGCTGCGCGCGCGGCGCGGCCTCGTCGAGGCGGGGCGGGTCGTGCCGGTCATGGTCAGCGTCGGCGTGGGCGTCACCGTCGTCGCCGTCCTCCTCGGCCTGGCGCAAACCTCGGTGTTCGTCGCGGCGCTGCTGAGTGGCACCGTCCTCGTCGCCGCCGGCGGTGTGGCCGCCGCCATCACCACGATCGCCAAGTGGGTCATCATCGGCCGGATCGAGGTCGGCGAGCACCCGCTGTGGAGTTGGTTCGTGTGGCGCAACGAGCTCGCCGACACGTTCGTCGAGATGCTCGCCGCACCGTGGTTCGCGTGGTCGGCCACCGGCTCGCCCGCGATGGCGGTGTGGCTGCGCAGCCTGGGTGCGCGCATCGGCACGGGCGTGTGGTGCGAGTCCTACTGGCTCCCCGAGGCAGACCTCGTGCGCCTCGGTGACGGCGCCACCGTCGGACGCGGCTGCGTCGTCCAGACCCACCTGTTCCACGACCGGGTCATGGCCCTCGATGAGGTCGTCGTCGGCACCGGCGGTACGTTGGGCCCCAACAGCGTCATCCTGCCCGCGGCGCGCATCGATGAGGGAGCCTCGGTCGGCCCCGCCTCCCTGGTGCTGCGCGGGGAGGGTGTCCCGGCGGGCTCCCGCTGGGTCGGCAACCCCATCGGACCTTGGGACGGAGGTACCCGTGGAGCGTGACTACCCGGAGTTCGAGCGGCAGGGTAGTGCGGTCTACGACGTCGCTCGGTACGACCTCGACCTCGACTACACGGTCAGGTCGAACCGGCTGGTCGGTCGCGCCACCATCGGCGTCCTCGTGCGGGTGCCCACCCGCGAACTCCTCTTCGACCTCGTCGGTCTCGACGTGCGGCGGGTGCTCGTCGACGGCAAGGCCGTGCGGGTGCGGGGCTCCCGGCGCGGCAAGCTCGTCGTCCCGTGCCGCGCGGACGTGGGGGACCGCCTTGAGGTGATCGTCGAATACGGCGGCACCCCCGGCCCCCGGTCGGGCAACTGGGGCGACGTGGGCTTCGAGGAGCTGACCGACGGGGTGCTCGTCGCGGCGCAGCCCGACGGCGCCGCCACCTGGTTTCCGTGCAACGACCGCCCCTCAGCGCGCGCTCCGTTCCGCATCAGTGTCACCTGCGAGGCGGCCTACACGGTCGTCGCCAACGGCACCCGCATCGCCTACCAGCGCCGCGGCAGCCGCGCGACGACGGTGTACGACAACCCGACACCGACCGCTCCGTACCTCGCCACCCTCCAGATCGGCCGGTACGCCGAGATGGAGCCGCCGTGGGTGGCGGTGGGCGACGTGCCGCAGGCGATCTACGGGCCCGACCGGCTGCGGCGCCGCATCGCCCACGACTTCGGGCGACAGCCCGAGATGATGCGGCTCTTCTCGCGCCTGTTCGGCCCGTACCCGTTCGCGCGATACGACGTCGTCGTCACCGACGACCCCCTCGAGATCCCCCTCGAAGCGCAGAGCCTGTCCATCTTCGGCAGCAACCACGTCGACGGGCGCCGCCAGAGCGAACGTCTCGTCGCGCACGAGCTCGCCCACCAGTGGTTCGGCAACGCCGTCGGGCTCGCCCGCTGGCGCGACATCTGGCTCAACGAGGGCTTCGCCTGCTACGCCGAGTGGTTGTGGTGGGACCACATCGGCTCCCGGTCGATCGGGCAGGCCACGTTGCAGGCGTGGCGGGGCCTCGCCGCGGCGCCGCAGGACCTGTGCATCGCCGACCCCGGCGCGGAGCGGATGTTCGACGACCGCGTGTACAAGCGTGGCGCGCTCGCGTTGCACGCGTTGCGGGTCGCGGCCGGTGACGAGGCGTTCTTCCACCTCGTGCGCTCCTGGGTGGCGGTCAACCTCGACGACGTCGTGACGACGACCCACTTTCGGGCGCACGTGGGGGAGGTCGGTGCCGACCTGCCGGCGGTGCTGTCGGCGTGGATCGACGAGGAGGCGCTCCCGGCGCTGCCGGCGATCGGCCACCGGTCGCGGCGGACGGGCAGTCGGCGCCTCTGAGGTTCAGCAGTCTCTCAGGTGGGTCCGGACGTCGGCGATCTCGTGAACCTGGGCGTGGACTTCCCCCTGGCAGGCGACCGCGACCGCCGCCGCGTAGTCACCGGGGACGTCGACGTCGCCGAGGCACACCTCGGGTCGCGGCACTTCGGCGTCGTTCCAGTCGATGAGGCGCGGGGGGTGGTCGGGGGCGCTGACGCGCATGCTCGTGGCGTCGACGCGCAATCCGTGACCGGTGGCCTTGAGGATTGCCTCTTTGCGGGCCCACCACACCGTGCGGGCGGCGGCGCGCTCGGCGATGTCGAACTCGAGGAGTTCGCGGGCCTCGGCGGGGGTGAGGGCGGCGGTGTGAAAGCCGGGAAAGTCGGTGGCGGCCCACGCCTCGACGTCGACACCCACCGGGTGGGTTTCGCTCAGGGCCAGCATGACGCGCCCCCCGGAGTAGGAGAGGTTGACCTGGGGGGTGTCGATGTCCCCGGCGTGGTCGAGGTCGGCGCCGGCGGGCAGGAGGCGCGGCTTGCCGTGGGGACCGCCGCAGATGACACAGCGGCGATGGAACCGCTGCTCGTCTTCGGGAACGCCGGTGTGGCGGGCGAGGACCACGCGCAGCAGCGCGTGGGCGGTGGCGTACCGGTTGCGGTCGCTGTCGCGGTGGAGGGTCTCGAACGCCTCCTGCTCGGTGGGGTCGAGCAGGTGCACGAGGTCGGCGTGGTCGACGGGGCGGGTCCAGTACACCTGGACGTCGCAGTCGCTCAGCTCCTCGCTCACGCGACTCACCCTAGTGTGTTCGCTCCGGCGGTGGCTGGTGCGGCCGTGGGGCTCTGCGCAACGGGCCGCAATCGAGGAGAGGGCGCGACGCGGGCGACTATTCGACGAGGGTGCCGTCGAGTTGGCGGGTGATGGTCTGCAGGTCGACGGGACGATCTTGGGTGTGGGGGTCGTCCACGACGGCGACGAAATCGGGGCCGGTGATGACCGAGCGACCGGGTGCCGAGCGAGGGACCACGGACGCGGGCTGGCGGCCGATGAAGGTGCGCACCTCGACCGTCGTGCCCTGCGTGGCGGCGTCATTGTCGAAGGCGCACGCGGCGGCGCGAGTGTCCTCTTCGTCGACGTCGGGGGGCGAGACGAGACGGCAGCCAGCGATGCGGTCGATGAGCTGTTCGGGGTCGCGCGGCTCGGTGGGGGTCGTGGCCGTGCCGCCCGCCGCCTCGCTGATCCCGGAGGCGGCGTCGTCGACGAGGTCACCGACGGACGCGGTCTCCATCTGGCGATGAAAGTTGGGTCCGACGGCGTCTTCGGGCCCGTCGGCGCATCCGCCGAGCACGAGGACGGCCGTCGCCGTCGCACCCATGAGCACCCTGCGCATCCCTCACCCCTCGACTCGTCCTCTCCCGGTCGGCCGATGGGATGCAGACATGAGGGGGCGTCTGGCACGCCTTGCGACGTCCCAGCGCCCGGAGGCCCCGCCGTTAGACTCGACGAGATTGCCCCCATAGCTCAGCTGGATAGAGCAAGAGCCTTCTAATCTCTAGGTCGCAGGTTCGAGTCCTGCTGGGGGCGCACGGCACTGCCCCGGATCTCCAGAGCAAGGGTGTGAGGTCTTTTGCGACAGCTCGAGGTCAGCCGCGCAGGAAACCCGCCTGGCGGAGCAGTTGCTCGGCGAACGGGTCGCAGCGGCCGGTCTGGAGGTAGCGGGCGCGCTCGGCGAAGAGCCACGTCTGCGGGTCGGTGCGGCGCAGGACACCGATGACGGCGCTGTTCTGACGCTGCGTCGCGTCGGTCACGACGTCGGTCGCCTCCGCGCTGGGTGCGGTCATGGTCTCGGGGTAGGCCCAGGTGGTGCTCATCGTCGATCCCTCCATGGATACGGTCGCGCCGACTGATCGGCACCGGGGTCACGTCCTGTGACCGCCATGGACTCCTCATCGGACGCTCGACCTGTCGCGTGAGTCTTCGAGTCGGACACATCGGGCGAACGGCCCGCCGATGTATCCACCCCGGCGTGCCCCACCCGCGAACGGGCGGGGTCACCATTCCCACCGGTAGCGTGTGCCCAGCACGAACGGGCGGGCTGCCCGGTGAGAAAGGGCGCACGGTGGGCGACGACGAGCACGAGGGCACGGGGACACTCCCCGCGCAGGGGGCACCCCCCGACGATCAGGCCTCGGCCGCGCGCGCCGAGAGTGCGCCGCTGCTGGAGGCCGTCAAGGCCCTGCGCGAGCGGGTCGCCTCGACCAGCCTGCCCCTGGAGACCAGCGACGCCGAGGGCACCCGCCGGCTGCGCGGCGAACTGCTCGACCAGTTCGACGACTACATCATCCCCAGGCTCACCGACATCGACGCGCCCCTGCTCGCGGTGGTCGGCGGGTCGACCGGCGCCGGCAAGTCCACCCTCGTCAACACCCTCGCCCGCCGGGTCGTTACCCGCAGCGGCGTCCTACGCCCCACGACCCGGGCCTGCGTGCTCGTCCACCACGAGGACGACAGCGGCTGGTTCACCACCCCCCGGGTCCTGCCCCACCTCACCCGCATCAGCGGCGTCACCGACCACGACGACCCCGCGGCGCTCCGCCTCGCCGTCGCCGATGGCTTGCCCGCCGGGATCGCGCTCCTCGACGCGCCCGACATCGACTCCGTCGTCGCGAGCAATCGCGACCTCGCCCGCCAACTCCTCGCCGCCGCCGACCTGTGGGTGTTCGTCACGACCGCCGCCCGCTACGCCGACGCCGTGCCGTGGGAGATGCTCCGTCGCTCCGTCGAACGCGGCACGTCGGTGGCCATCGTGCTCGACCGCGTCCCCGACGGCGCCGCCGACGAGATCGCCGAACACCTCGGCGGCATGCTCGTCGACGA
>JAUNTP010000164.1 GCA_030538585.1 Mobilicoccus sp. | reverse complement strand
CGACTACTACGGCATCCCGGTCGAGTCGACGATGGACGCGATCCGCCTCGGCGCCTCGATGGACGCGATGATCACCGACCCCGTCTACGAAGGAAAGTCGCTCGCCGGGCTCATCGACCTCGTGAGCAGCAAGGACATCCCGGCGAGCAGCAACGTGCTCTTCGCCCACCTCGGCGGCCAGCTCGCCCTCAACGCCTACAGCGGCGTCACCCGCGCCTGACCACCCGCCGCCGAGCACTGGAGCCCCGATGCCCGAGATCCTGACCGCCAGCACGACCGACCCGACCGTGGACGGACGCCCTCTCTCGGCCGCCGCGTCGCTGCGTGACGATGCGCTCGACGCCGTCGCGCAACGGGTGCTCTGGCTCTCGACGGCGATGATCGACGCGGCCAACCGCGGCCGTGAGAACACCTCCGGGGTCAAGGTCGGGGGGCACCAGTCCTCCGGCGCGTCGATGGTCGGCATCATGACCTCGCTGTGGTTCACCGAGCTCACGGCGACGGACCGGGTGTCGGTCAAGCCGCACGCGGCGCCGGTGCTGCACGCCATCAACTACCTGCTGGGTGACCTGGACGAGTCCTACCTGCCGCGGCTGCGCGAGCTCGGCGGGCTGCAGAGCTACCCGAGTCGTACCAAGGACCCCGACACGGTCGACTTCTCCACCGGCAGCGTCGGCATCGGCGCGACCGCCCCCGTCTGGGCGGCGATGTCGCACCGCTACCTGCGCGACCAGTTCCCCGACACCCCGCGGGCGGGGCGCTTCATCAGCCTGCTCGGCGACGCCGAACTCGACGAGGGCGCCGTGTGGGAGGCCGTCACCGACCCGGGCGTACGGCAGCTCGGCGAGCTCGTGTGGATCGTCGACCTCAACCGGCAATCCCTCGACCGGATCATCCCCGACGTGCAGGTGGCCCGGCTGCAGGGCATGTTCGCCGCCGCCGACTGGCAGGTGCTCACGTGCAAGTGGGGGCGCCGCATCGAGGCCGTCTTCGCCGCCCCCGGTGGCGAGGCTCTGCGGGAGCGTCTGGACGACATGCCCAACGAGGAGTACCAGCGGATGCTGCGCAGCCGCCCTGCGGAGGTGCGCGACCGCCTGCTCGGTGAGGAGCCCAGCGCCGAGCTGCAGCAGGTGGTGGCAGGTCTGGGCGACGAGCAGCTCGCCGTGCTCGTGCGGGATCTGGGCGGGCACGACATCGGGCGCCTCGTCGACACCTACGGGCAGATCGACCCCACCCGCCCCACGGTGATCTTCGCCTACACCGTCAAAGGCCGCGGCCTCGCGACCGAGGGCCACCCGGGCAACCACGCGGCCCAGCTCACCGCGTCGCAGATGGCCGAGCTCGCCGAGCTGGCAGGCACCGACCTCGATGATCCCTGGCGCCGGTTCCCCGCCGACAGCGACGAGGCCCGGCTGTGCGCCCAGACCGCAGAGCGGCTGGCCCGCCCGCCGGTGCCCGAGGTCGATGCCCCGCCGGTGCCCACCGAGATCACCCGTGCCCACAAGGCGGTCGGCTCCACGCAGGCGGCGCTGGGTCGGGTGCTGTCCGACCTCGTGCGCGGCGCCCCGGAGGTGTCAGCTCGCGTCGTCACCCTCTCCCCCGACGTCGCCTCCTCCACCAACCTCGGCGGCTGGATCAACAAGACCGGCGTCTGGTCACCCGGCGAGCGCCGCGACTGGTTCGCCGACGACGGGCAGCGCATCCTCAAGTGGGCCGAGGGCTCACAGGGCCGCCACATCGAGCTCGGCATCGCCGAGGTCAACCTCGTCGGCCTCGCCGCCGAACTCGGGTCCACCTGGAGCCGGTGGGGCGCACCGCTCATCCCCATCGCGACCCTGTACGACCCGTTTCTGTCTCGCGCGCTCGAACCGTGGTCCTACGGCATCTACGCCGGCGGCCAGTCGATCGTCGTCGGCACCCCCTCGGGGGTGACCCTCGCGCCCGAAGGCGGCGCGCACCAGTCGATCACGACCCCCTCGATCGGCCTGGAACAGTCCGGCTGCATCGCCTGGGAGCCCGCGTTCGCCCAGGATCTCGAGTGGTGCCTGCTGGCCGCCATGGACCGCATCGGGCGACCCGACGGCACCTCGGCCTACCTGCGGCTGTCGACCCGGCCCATCGACCAATCTCTCGCGGCGATCCCCGAGGACCCGCTGATGCGGGAACGACGCCGCGAGCAGGTCGTCGCCGGCGGCTACCGCCTCACCCGGCACGAGCGGGAGGACGTCACCCTCGTCGGGGTGGGCGCGATGATGCCCGAGGTGCTGGCGGCCGCCGACCGCCTCGCCGGCCTGGGGGTCACCGCCGGGGTCGTGTGCCTCACGAGCCCCGACCTCGTGTTCCGCTCGCTGCAGGAGCGGGGCAGTCGTGGCACCACGACGCGCAGCGCCATCGTCGACGAGCTGTTCCCGAACGCCTCACCGGCGCCCTTGGTGACCGTGCTCGACGGCCACCCGCACACCCTCGCGTTCCTCGCGGGGGTACGCGGAGACCGCACCCGCAACCTCGGCGTCACCGACTTCGGTCAGTCCTCCAGCGTGGCGGACGCCCACGCCCTCCACGGCATCGACACCGCCGCGATCGTCACGGCGACCGCTGACCTCCTCGGCCTCTGAGGCCGGCGTCGTCAACCCCGGGCGGCCGTGTCGGCGCGCGCGAGGTCGGCCGCGCCGATGAGACCGGCGTCCGGGCCGAGCGCCGCGGGCACGATCGTCGCCCGCGGGCGGTAACCGCGTCCGGGCAACGTGCGCCGGAACGCTTCCCGCGCCGGTTCGAGCAGGAGATCGCCCGCGGCGCTCACGCCGCCGCCGATGACGAAGATCCCGGGGTCGAAGGCGGCCGCGAGATTGGCGAGGCCCACCCCGAGCCACTGCCCGATCTCGGCGAGCAGCTCGCGCGCCGTCGGGTCGCCCTCCCGGGCGGCCTGCGTCACGAGCGCACCCTCGAGGCGGCTCGGGTCGCCGTCCACGCGCGCGAGGAGGTCTTCGGCCACGGGTGAGCGCGCCGCCATGAGGGTGCGCGCCTCCCGGACGAGGGCGTTACCGCTCGCGTACTGCTCCCAGCAGCCCCGGTTGCCGCACTCGCAGCGGACGCCGTCGGGCACGACCTGCATGTGCCCGAACTCGCCCGCGATCCCGAACCGGCCGCGCTGCAGGACGCCGTCGAAGAGCAGGCCCCCGCCGATCCCCGTCCCCAGGGTGATCATCGCGACGTGCGACTGCCCCCGCGCCGCACCGAAGCGGGACTCCGCCCACGCGGCGGCGTTGGCGTCGTTGTCGATGGTGATGGGCAGGCCGATGCGCCCGCGCAGCGCGTCCCGCAGCGGCTCGTCCCGCCACGACAGGTGCGGGGCGAACACGACCGTCGCCCGGTCGGCGCCGACGAACCCCGCGGCGCCCACCCCCACCTCGCCGACGGTCTCGCCGCGCTCCCGCGCACCCGCGACGAGCTCCTGGACCGCATCGACGATGATGTCCTCGACGACGCGCGGACTGCTCGTGCGCTCCGGGGTGTTGCGGCGCGTCCGGTGCCGGATGGACCCGGAGTGATCGACCAGACCGGCGGCCACCTTGGTGCCCCCGATGTCGACCCCGAGCGCGAACGTGCCGCTCACGCCCCCGCCTCGCGCGCCAGCGCCGCGGCCCCGATGCATCCGGCGTCGTCGAGCAGCCCGGCGAGTCGGAAACTCGCCCGCGGACGCGACTCGCCACCGGTCAGGTGCTCCGCGAACGCCGCCTCGGCGGGCCGCAGCACGAGATCCCCCGCGTGGCTCACGCCCCCGCCGAGGACGATGACCTCCGGGTCGAGTACCGCCGCCATCGACGCCGCCCCGATCCCGATCCAGCGCCCGACGTCGGCGAGCAGCTCGATGGCCGTCGGGTCGCCCGCGAGGGCGACGGCCGTGACGTCGGCACCCTGCAGCCGGTCGGGATCACCCCCGCAACGGGCCGACAGCGCGGCAGCCTGGGGCCCGTCGGCGGCGACCACGGCGCGCGCCGCGCGCAGGAGCGCGGACCCGCTGCCGTAGGCCTCCAGACACCCGCGCACCCCGCACCCGCAGAGCTCGCCGTCCGGAACGACTCGGATGTGGCCGAGTTCGGCGCCGATCCCGAACGCTCCCCGCAGCAGTCGACGTTCGAGGACGACCCCGCCGCCGACGCCGGTCCCGAGGGTGATGAAAACCATGTGGTCGACGTCGGCGGCGGCGCCGTGGACGAACTCGCCCCACGCCGCCGCGTTCGCGTCGTTCTCGAGGACGACCGGCAGGCCGCACGACTGCTCCAGACGCTCCTTCAGCGGCTCGTCGCGCCAGGCGAGGTTGGGCGCGAACAGCACCCGCTCGCGGGCCCGGTCGAGAAACCCGGCGCACGCCACGCCGACCGCCTCCACCGGGGTGTGCGCCGTCAGCTCCTCGATGACCTCTGCCGCAGCGACGGCGATCTGCTCGGGCAGGGCCGCGGGGGTGTCACGACGCGCCCGAGCCAGGATCGTGCCCTCCTCGTCGACGAGGGCGCCGAGGGTTTTGGTCCCACCGATGTCGAGTCCCACCGTCGTCATGACCGCTCCTTCGTGTCGGTGCCACTCGCGTGCTCGTCGTCCTCGGCCCCATCCTCGGTGGCCTGCCCGAGGCCCTCGACCTGCGTGGCGAGCACGCGCAGGCCCTCGGCGAGCAGGCCCGCCGCGTCGGCGAGGGAGCGCAGGGCCTCCGGGCCATGCTCACGCACCCAGGACACCCCGCGGCAGACGGGGCAGACCGTGCACGCCGAGCCCTCCACCTCGCCGCCGCACGCGGCGCACCCGAGGTCGTTCTCGACGGCGGGGACGACGTGCAGTGGCCGGCTGCCACCCCGAGCGCGGGAGATCGCCTCCGCGAGCGCGCGGGCCTCGTCCTCCACGCCGCGGGGCTCACCGCTCACGCGGCACTCTCCACCCGGCGACGCAACCCCGAGAGGGCCGTGGTGACGATGGTCTTCTCCGCCTTGCGTCGCACCACGCCCGGCAACGGCACCGCGAGGTCGACGGTGAGCCGGTAGGTGACGCGCGTGCCCTCCCCCTCGGGGGTCAGCACGTAAGCCCCGTCCAGGCCCCGCAGCTTCGCCGACCGCACGAGCTGCCACGTGACCTCCCCCACACCGTCCTCGTCGACGTCCCACGTGTAATCGAGAACGTAGGTGTCCTTGATGACACCGGCGTCGACGGTGAACTCGACCTGCTGGGGCCAGCCCTCGTCCTCGGTGAGCACGGTGGCGGACGTCATGTCACCCGACCACTCCGGATAGAGCTCCACGTCGGCGACGACGTCGAGCACCTCCGCAGGAGGGGCGTCGATGTACAGCGATTCCTCGGTACCCGATGGCATGTGGCCAGCCTAGTCACCACTCCTCGATAGGGTGTCGGCGCGAGCAGCCGGGCGATGCGCACCGGCGCTCCGTCGACTCGTGGAAGGACGCGTCCATGCGCGAAAGCACCACCCCGCCCCTCGTCCCGACCTCGACGTCGGGCACCCTCGCCGATCTCGTCGACCGGGGGGCGCAGCGTCATCCGGAGCGAGTCGTGTTCAGCATCAAGGACTCCGGCGATTGGCGGGGCGTCACCTCGGCGGAGTTCCGCCAGCAGGTCCGCCGCCTGGCCAAGGGGTTCGTCGCCGCGGGCGTCGAGGTCGGCGACCGGGTCGCCATCATGAGCCGGACCCGCTATGAGTGGACGCTGCTCGACTTCGCGCTGTGGACGGCGGGCGCCGTGCCGGTCCCGGTGTACGAGACGTCGTCGGCGGCGCAGTTGACGTGGATCCTCGAGGACACCGGCGCGCGGGCCGTCGTCGTCGAGGGTGAGGGGCACTCCGCCACCGTCAGCCGCGTGCGCGACGACCTGACGGCCCTGCAGCACGTCTGGTCCATCGAGGGCGGAGGGCTGGACGACCTGTTCGCCGCCGGCGAGGAGATCGACGACACCACCCTGGACGCGCGCCGCGACGGACTCGACCGGAGCTCGCTCGCCACCGTCATCTACACCTCCGGCACGACCGGCTCCCCCAAGGGCTGCGAGCTCACCCACGGCAACTTTCTCGGCCTCTCGGAGAACATCGTCGTCGCCCTCGATCACATCGTCGGCCCGGACGACGCTTCCTGCCTGCTGTTCCTCCCCCTCGCGCACGTGTTCGCCCGCCTCATCCAGGTCGTCGCCGTCGACGCCGGGATGCGCCTCGGGCACTCCCCCGACATCGCCAACCTCGTCGACGACCTCAGCTCGTTCCGGCCCACGTTCCTCCTTGCCGTTCCCCGCGTGTTCGAGAAGGTGTACAACAGCGCAGAGCAGAAGGCCCGCGCCGGCGGCAAGGCCCCCATCTTCATCCGGGCCGTGCGCACCGCCATCGCCTACAGCCGCGGCCTCGACGAGCCGGGCGGCCCCTCGCTGCGGGTGCGGGTCGCCCACGCCGTCATGGACCGGCTCGTCTACCGCACGCTGCGGGAACGACTCGGTGGCGAGCTCCGGCACGCCGTCTCCGGCGGCGCCGCCCTCGGCGAACGCCTCGGGCACTTCTTCCGCGGCATCGGCATCACCGTCTACGAGGGGTACGGGCTCACCGAAACCACCGCGCCGGTCTCCGTCGGTCTCCCGGGCGCCCTGCGCATGGGCGCCGTCGGTCCCGCGCTGCCCGGCTGCGGCATCCGCATCGACGACGAGGGCGAGGTGCAGCTCTCCGGCGTCGGCATCTTCCGCGGCTACCGCGGCAACGACGAAGCCACGCGAGAAGCCTTCACCGACGACGGCTGGTTTCGCACCGGTGACCTCGGCGAACTCGACGAGGACGGGTTCCTCTTCATCACCGGGCGCCGCAAGGAGATCATCGTCACCGCGGGCGGCAAGAACGTGTCGCCCTCCGGACTGGAGGACTCGGTCCGCGCCCACCCGCTCGTCTCCCAAGCCGTCGTCGTCGGGGACGCCCGCCCGTTCATCGGCGCGCTGATCACCATCGACCCCGACATGGTCGGGCCCTGGGGCGAGGCACACGGCGTGGAGAACCTCACCGTCGAGTCGGCAGTGACGCACCCGAAGGTGCGCGAGCACCTGCAACTGGCGATCGACCGGGCGAACGAGAGCGTGAGCCGCGCCGAGAGCATCCGCAATTTCCGCATCCTCGGCGAGGACTTCACCGAGGCCGGCGGGCACCTCACGCCGTCGATGAAGCTGCGGCGCCCCCAGATCATGCGCGACTTCGAGGGCGAGGTCGAGGCGCTCTACTCCTGAGCCGCGCCGACTCGGGCTGCGTCCTCGCGCAGGTCGGCCTGCCACTGGGGCAGCAGCTCGGCCACCCTCGCTGCCCGGTCGGCCTCGGTGTCGAGGACGAGGTCGACGAGCTCTTCCTCGGAATGCCGCTGCACATAACTGCGCGCCGCGGTGTGGGCCTTGGCGTAGGCGAGCAGGATGTCGCTGTGACCGGCGGTGAAATCGGCGTCGTCGGGGAAGTCCTGCGGCGGCCCCTCCCGCGCCACCTGCTGCCACAACGGGGTGAGCACCTCGTCGGTCGGTACGCTCGATGCGGCGTAGGCCACGTACTCGGCCACCCCCTCGAGCAGCCAGAGTGGGATTGCCGGGGTGGCGGAGGATGTGGCGGGCACGAGGGCGACGTGGACGCACTCGTGGGTGAGGATGACCCGCAGGCCCTCCTCGCTGAGGTCGCGCCACGCGTCCGGCGCGAGGTGCACCGTGGCCTGTGCGGTCGCGCCCCGCCCGATGATCACCGTCGTCGCGACGGCATCA
>JAUNTP010000003.1:33818-48710 GCA_030538585.1 Mobilicoccus sp. | reverse complement strand
CGGCAGCGATCAGCTCACGCGCGGCGTGCAGCTGCGCGATGGCTGTCTCCCCGGCGGATGCGCCGGTGGGGAGGGTGGGTGCTGAGGTCATGCCTCATTCTATCGAACGCGTGTCTGTCGAAAGCGCCAATGAGCTGCGAGACCGTATGTGCCGCAATAGGATTCGATGCCGTCCAGCGTGCGTTTGGCTGACGCGAATACCTTTGGGGCGCAGAGGGACACGCCTTGCCGTCAACGCGTGACATGAGTCACATTAACGCTAGCGGGCGGCTCTTGGCTTCCTAGGCTCGCAGGGGTCGGCTCGACGAGGCGGACCGTTGTCGCTGGCCCAGCGCTGAGGTTGGGTCAAGGGGGGTGCCCTCAGTAGCACTAGTGCTACCATCGTGCGATGGGGACGGTAGGGCTTCGTGAGCTGCGGCAGGATGCGTCGGGACTTGTGCGTCGAGTGCAAAACGGTGAGGTCATCACCATCACGGTGTCGGGGCGGCCGAGCGCTCAGCTCGTTCCCGCACACCCGGGGCGTTGGCGTTCGTGGTCGGAGGTGGCGGAGCTGTTCGACGGCCCGGCAGATCTCGACTGGGCAGCGCAGCGAGATCTGCTCGACGACGCGATCACCGACCCGTGGGCGGCGCGGTGACCGACCAGTTAGGCGTGGTCGAGCGGGCGCTGCTGGACACCAGCGTCGTGATCGCCGAGAACGTCTCGCCCGTGCCGGGCGTCTTGGCCATCAGTGCCGTCACCCTGGCCGAACTCCATTTCGGAGTCCTGGTGGCCAAGACCAGCCAGGTGCGTGCCGAGCGCTTGCGCCGGCTCAGTGTGCTCGAGCGCCGCTTCGATCCACTGCCCGTGGACGAGCAGGTTGCCGCCAGCTACGGGCGCTTGGCGGAGGCGGTGGTCCAGGCAGGCCGACGACCACGGGGACGCGTCATGGACCTGTTGATCGCCGCCACCGCCCACGCTCACGGGGCTGCCTTGTACACCCGCAACCCCGACGACTTCGTCGGACTGGAGGGCCTCGTCGACGTACAGGCCGTGTAGGCGCCGCGGGAAGGGTGCTCCCGTCCGCGCCTGACTCTCGCAGAGTGGTGGTGGACGACGACGACGGCGCCCGCCGACAGGAGAACCTGCCGGCGGGCGCCGTCGTTGCGTGTGGAGCTCAGGTGCCGATGACGCCGCCGTCGTTCTTGCGGATGACGACCGTGGCCGGGCGCGGGCGACCCTTGGGGTCGTGGTCGGGCCAGGAGGACACCGCCTGCGGGTTCTCCGGGGTGGGCTCGGCGATGGCGCGCGTCGCCTCACCCGGGTGCTGGATGTTGATGAACATCGTGCGCTGGTCGGGGGTGGTGATGCAGCCGGTGATCTCGCAGCCCTTCGGGCCGGTGAGGAACCGGCGGATCTCCCGGGTGTTCGGGTCGGCGCACAGCATCATGTTGTTGCCGAGGTTCTCGTACTCACCGATGAGCTGAGCGCTGTTCGACACGTCGGTCTGGATCCAGATGCGACCGTCGGGGTCGGCCCAGATACCGTCGGGCGAACCGAACGGGTCACCGTTGACGTTGACCTTCGGGTCCTTGGTCGGGTCGCCGGCGAGGACGAAGATGTCCCAGTCGAACTCGGTGCCCGTCTTGTCGTCGTAGCGCTCCATCCATCGGATGATGTGCCCGTACGGGTTGGGGTCGCGCGGGTTGGCCGGGTTCGGGCCCGACGAGCCGTTGGTCAGCGTCGCGAACAGGTGACCGGTGTTCGTGTTCTCCGTGATCCACTCCGGACGGTCCATCGGGGTCGCGCCGAGCGCGTCCGCGGCCGTGCGGGTGCGAACCAGCACGTCACCCTGGTCCTTCCAGCCGTTCGCGGCCGTCAACGGGCCCTGGCCGAACACGAGCGGCAGCCACGTGCCGGTGCCGTCCTCGTGGAACTTCGCCACGTACAGCACACCCTCGTCCAGCGGCGACTTGCCCTGCGCACGCACCGCGCGCCACGGCTTGTCCGAGACGAACTTGTAGATGTACTCGCCGTTCTGGTCGTCACCGGTGTAGACGACGATGCGGCCACGGGACTCGCTGTGCCACGCGTTCTCGTGCTTGATCCGACCGAGGGCCGTGCGCTTGACCGGCGTGGAGTCGGGGTCGAACGGGTCGATCTCGACACACCAGCCGAAGCGGAACTTCTCGTTCGGGTCGTCGTTGAGGTCGAAGCGCGAGTCCACCTCGTGCCAGCGGTAACGGCTCTCGCCGCCGGTGATGCCGTAGCGCTTGTCCTCGACCGTCTCGGTGTAGCCCGCCTTCGACCCGAAGTACGTGTGGAAGTTCTCCTCGCAGGTGACGTACGTGCCCCACGGGGTGAAGCCCATCGAGCAGTTGTTGAGCGTGCCCTTGACCGGACCCTTGGCCTTGAGTCGCTCGTCCTTGGCGGCCGGGCCGGAGACCGTCATCGGGGTGTTGGCGTGAACACGACGGTTGAACGGGGAGTCGACGTTCGTCCACTTGCCGCTGCGGCCCTGACGCACCGCGACGACCGACACACCGTGCGCGGCCTGGTGCTTGCGAGCCTTCTCCAGGGTCATCTCACCCTCGAGGCCGTCGGTGGTGAGCTGGCTGTTGTCGGTGTACTCGTGGTTGACCACCAGCAGGCCGTGCCCGTTGTTGTCGTGCTTGCCGCCACGCGAACGCATGCGGCCGCGGGTGTCGAACGGGTAGTAGTGCATGCCGTCGTGGTTGAAGCCGATCTGCACGGCCTGCTCACGGCTCGAGTTGGAGGCGTTCTTCTGCCACGCCGGACCACCCGAGTGAATGGGGGTTCCCCAGGGGATGAGGACCTCGGCGGTGTAGCCCTCCGGCACGCGCACCGTGTCCTCGGTGCTCACGGAGATGCCCTTGAAGCCGAGCAGCGGACGACGACCGCGGCCGCGGCCACGGCCACGACCCGCGACGGACGCGGTGGTGGTGGGGGCGGCGGCCTGCGCCATGGGGGCGCCGGCGAAGAAGCCGACGGCCGCGACACCGATGGTGCCGCCGAGCACGTTACGGCGCGAGACGTTCGCCTCGAGCACCTCGGAGAAGTGGCGGTTCTTGCTCGGGTTGCTCGACACGTCGTCCGGGTCGACATCGGGGTAGTACATGCGTGGTCCTCACTGCTGGTCGGGATCCCATGACCCGTGAGGCGTCGGCAGGGGCCCCAACTCACGAGTACGCGGTGAACCTAGGCAGCGGGAGTGACGTCAGACGTCCGTTCAGAAGAATTTTCGGGGTGTCCCGGGTGACGCCCAGGTTCGCGGATTTCCTACGGCGTCAAGCGAGGTCGAGGCGGCGACGCAGGGCGGCGTGGGCGGCGGCCGCGGCTTCGCGGGCAGCGGTCGCGTCTTGCGCCGCGGCGCTGCTCGTGGCCTCCGCCTGCTCGGCGTTCTCCAGCAGGCGCCGCAACTCCGCGGTGCGGGTGCTCGCCTTGTCGTGTCGGCGCACCGCCTCGGCCTCGACGAGGGACGCCTCGGCCAGGGCCAGGTCCGCCTCGCCGAGTTGCTCGGTGAGGCGCGCCCGGAGACGGTCGCGCGCGTCACCGTCGCTCGCGGCATCCTCACTCGACGCATCGGGTGACGGTTCTCCAGAGATGGCCGGACGGCCGTCGGCGATGCGGGCGGCGACGGCGTCGGAGAGGTCGACCTCACCGAACCCGGCGTAGTCGAGCGTGCGCACGAGGGCGCCGGTCGCGAGCGCGTCCGCGGCTGCGGCGTCGGCCAGGGCGGCGACCCCCGTCGCGCGAATCTCCGAGAGGGCACCCATCGACAGCGAGCGGCCCTCGGCCGCGACGGCCTGGCTCGCGACCTGGGCCAGGGCGATGAGGGCCTTCTCCCGTTCGGTCCGCAAGTCGCGGAGCCGGTCGACATCGAGGTCGGCCTGCGCGGCGCGCATGTCCTCACCGAGCACGAGCAGTCGTTGGAGCGCGGCCCGGTGCCGACGCGTGACGAGGTTGAGCGCCCACGCCGCCACGGTCGGCTTGCGCAGCTCGGCGATCTCGGCGGCAGCGTCCTTGTCGCCCCGCTCCCGCGCCTGCTCGACCCGACGAGTGCGCGCGGCGACGAACGTCTCGGGCGCACCGCCGTAGAGCTCGTCGAGCACCTCAGCCGGGATCATGCCCGCCATCCTCCCACCGGAGCAGGCCGGGCCCGCGGTGTGCTCGCGGGACTCAGTGCCCCTCGCCCTCCCGCGTCTCGTCTTTGACGACGCGTCCGCGGCGCAGGAGGGTCGTGCGGTCCTCGCCCTTGGCGTCGACGCCCTCGGCGACGAGGGCGGTGAGCACCGGGCCGGGTTCGATGGTGAGGCTGTCTGAGCCCCGCTCCACACCGTGCTCACGGAACGCGGCAACGACGGCGCGGATGACGGCGTGCTGCGCCTCGCGCGTCTCGAGCTGCCGGGCCCCGGACCAGAACCTCAGCTCCAGCTCGACCGAGCCGGTGCCCACCTTGCGCAGCAGGGCTTGCGGGGCCGGGTCGACGATGACCTCCGGTAGACCCGTCATCGCTTCGACCGCGATGCGGCACGCCTGATCCACGTCACCATCGACGTCGAGATCGACGAGCACGGCGGTGCGCACGCGCTCGAACCCGGTCTGCACCGTGACGATCTCCGAATGCAGCACCGAGTTGGGAATGATGAGCTTGCGCCCGTCGAAGGTCTGCAGGGTCGTCGCCGACAACGTCATCGCCATGACCGTGCCGCGATGGTCCTCGACCTGGATCTGATCACCGACCCGAAACTGGTCGCGGGCCAGCAGCACGATGCCGGCGAACCCGTTGCCGAGCACCGTTTGAAACGCGATACCGGCCGCGATCGAGACGACCCCGACGCCGCCGAGGATGTCGACGGGACGCACGCTCGGAAAGATCACGGTGAGCGCGGCAGCGACCCCCAGGAAGAGCACGATCCACGACGTGAGCCGCCCGAACACCTTGGCCGAACTGGGGCCGCGTCCGCGCCACAGCAACACCTGCGTCACGAGCCGCTTGAGGACGAACGACAACACCCACCCGATGCCGAGCGCGATGGCCCCGTAGAGCAGGTTCTCGCCGGTGACCTGCGGCAGACCGAGCGGATTGTCAGGCGTCACCCCCTCATGATCGGACATGCCGGGCGGTCTGCGGCGGGCAGGGGCCCGGCTGGCATGCTGGGCCGATGAGCGATTGGGTGGATCACGCGATCTGGTGGCACGTCTATCCGCTGGGCTTCGTCGGCGCCCCGATCCGTGACGTCGAGTCCCGCGACGTCGTCCACCGGCTGCCGCACCTGCAATCCTGGCTCGGTCACGCGGTGGAACTCGGGTGCTCGGGGGTGCTGCTCGGGCCGGTGTTCGCGTCCACCTCGCACGGCTACGACACCACCGACTACCTCACCATCGACCCGCGCCTGGGCGACGAAGGCGACATGGACGCCTTCCTCGCCGCGGCGAAGGACGCCGGGCTGCGGGTGCTGTTCGACGGGGTGTTCAACCACGTCGGCCGCGAGCACCCGGCCTTTCAGCGGGTGCTGGAGCAGGGCCCGGACGCCTCTGAGGCCGACTGGTTCCGCCTCACCTGGCCCGAGGGCGGCTGGAGCCCCGGCGTCGAGCCGGAGTACGAGACGTTCGAAGGCCATGGCGGCCTCGTCGCCCTCGACCACACGTCGCCAGCGGTGGAGCAGCTCGTCGTCGACGTCATGACCCACTGGCTGCGGCGCGGTATCGACGGGTGGCGCCTGGATGCCGCCTACGCCGTCGACCCCGCGTTCTGGGCGCGGGTGCTGCCGCGCGTGCGCGAGGAGTTTCCCGGCGTCTGGTTCCTCGGCGAAGTCATCCACGGCGACTACGCCGACATCGCCCAGAGAGGCACGCTGGACTCCGTGACGCAGTACGAGCTGTGGAAGGCCATCTGGAGCAGCCTGCGCGACCGCAACTTTCACGAACTCGCCTGGTCGCTGACCCGCCACGCCGAGTTCTCGGAGTCTCTCACGCTGCAGACGTTCGTCGGCAACCACGACACGAGCCGCATCGTCACGCAGATCGGCGACGAGGGCCTCGCCGTCGTCGCGGCGACCCTGCTGTTCACGCTGCCGGGCATCCCGTCGGTGTACTACGGCGACGAGTACGCCTACGTCGGGGAGAAGACCGACGGGTGGGGCGGTGATGATGACGTGCGGCCGCGGTTCCCCGAGTCGCCGGGCGACATCGCCTTCGGCGGGTGGATGGAGGAGCAGTACCGCTCCCTGATCGGCCTCCGCCGCCGCCACCCCTGGCTCGTGCGCGCGAGCATCGAGCAGGGCGAGGTGACGAACGAGACGTTCACCTACACCGTCCGCGACCCCGGTGGGGACGACGCCCTGACGGTCGAGCTCGCGACCACCCCGGCCAGCGCCACGGTGACCAACGCCGCGGGCGAGGTGCTCTACACATCACCCGCTGAGACCGTGTAAGAACGGTTTCAGCGTCAGGGGCGGTCGTCCGTGGGGGCGGCGGGTGAGGTGGGCGGGGTCGGGGCGTGGGGCGTCGGCGCATGGGAGGCCGGAGCGGGGGTGCGTTGGCTCACGAGGATGCCCGCGAGCATGAGCCCGAAGCCGGTCGCCTCGCGCAGCGTGAACGGCTCGGCGAGCAGCACGATCCCGCCGACCGCGGCGAACACCGCCTCCAGCGACAGGATGATGGCGGCCGCCGCCGGTGGGGTGTCGCGCTGCCCGAACACCTGCAGGGTGTAGGCGACCCCGACCGACAGCAGGCCGCCGTAGAGGATCGGCACGAGCGCCGCCGAGGCGCCCGCGAACGGGGCGGTCTCGAACAGCAGCGCCGCGATGAGGCTGAGCAGCGCCGTCGTCCCGAACTGGATCGCGGAGAACCGCACCGCATCGAGCCGGGTGAACCGGTCGACGACGAGGATGTGCACCGCCCACAGCACCGCGCTGCCGAGCACGAGCCCGTCACCGGGGGACAGGCGCATGTCGCCGTGCACCGACAGCACGTACAACCCGCCGCACGCCAACACGGCCCCGAGCCACGTGTGCATGCTCGCCCGCTGCGCCAGGAACACTCCCAGGATCGGCACGATGACGATGTACAGGCCGGTGATGAACCCGGCGTTCCCGGCCGTCGTGTACGACAACGCCCACTGCTGCAGCCAGGAGGCCGTGAAGAGCACCAGCCCGGCGAGGGCGCCCGGTCGAAGCGCAGCGAGGGTGCGCTCCCGTCCGGTCAGCGCGCCACCCCGGCCGCGGCGGGCGCGGAGCCGATCGAACACGACGATGACGGGCAGCAGCGACAGGGCGCCGAGGGCGAAACGGGCCGCGTTGAACGCGAACGGGCCCATGTGCTCGGCGCCGATGCGCTGCGCGACGAAGGCCAGACCCCAGATCGCCGCGGTGAGCAGCAGAAGCAGGGTGCCGCGCAGGCGATGTTCCATGGGTGTCCTCACGACGGGCCGGGTCGGTCATCTCTCATTGCCCGGGCAAGTAACCATAACGTCGGACGATCATGCCGCCGCGACCGCGCCCCGACGTATCAGTGCAGGTCAGCGAGGTGAGGCTCGCGCAGGGTGCGCGGATCGTCCGACATCATGGTTGTTTGCCCCCGGTCATCGGGACTGGAACGCGGTGCCGGGACGCCCCGAAGGTCCAGATGCGGTTGAGCAGGAACGACAGCGGCGTCACGCACACCACCGAGATGAGCTGCGCCCAGTAGGCGCGGGTGCGGAACCCCGTGGTGCCATCGAAGACGTCGGTCGACAGCTCGATGGGGGAGTAGGGGTGCATGAGCAGTGTCACGAGGAGCAGTTGCGCGCCCAGCGCGACGACGCCGATCGTGAAGAACCGCACGAACCGGGTGCGTGCCGTGCGCGTGCCCGCCCGGAACGTCCACAACCGGTTGAGCTCGAAGTTCCACAGGTTCGCCACGGCGAACGCGATCGAGCCGAACACGTGGATCCACCGGACGTTGAACTCGGTGGGCGGCAGCGGCAGGAAGACGTGCTCGGGGTCGTACGGCAGCAGCTTGTTGAGCAGCACGACGACGGCGAGGTTGACGACGACGCCCGACCCGCCGACGAGCGCGAACCGCACCATCTCACCGAGATGGGCGCGCGCACGGGTGCGGCGTGAGTGCACGAGGGCTCCTGGGGCGAACGACATGATCCCCGGCAGCGTAGCCGGGCGCACCGGTCTCCTCATCGCGCGGATGGGTCGGTGCGCCGCTCTCGCGCTCGTGACCCACATGACCTGGACGGGCGTCCAGGATGGGTCGTCCCGGGCTCTCCGGGTGGTCGATGTCGATGCGAGAGGTGAGCCGTGCCTGCTCTTCGTACCCGTCTGGAACGCTCCCTCGTCGGCCTGGTGGGTCGACTGCCGGCGTGGGCCGTGCGACGTCTCGCCGGTGAGCAGGTCGTCATCGACGGCCATCGTCTGCACCCGCTCGTCCAACTGGCGTTGCGGGGCCTCAACGCCGACTCGAACACGTTCGACTACAAGCCGGTGACCGAAGGTCGTGCGAGCCTCGCGCACGAGGCGGAGGTGTTCGGCGCCGCCCCTGAGGTCTCCATCGTCGAGGACGTCAGCCTGCCGCTCCAGGGTCGCACGCTGCCTGCGCGCATGTACCGGATGCGTCCCGGTGCGGCGGCCGGGATGGTCGTGTACTTCCACGGCGGCGGATGGGTTCTCGGTGGCCCCGAGGTGTGCGACTCCGTATGCCGGGTCATCGCGCGCCGGACCGGCCTCGTCGTCGTCGCCGTGGATTACCGTCTCGCGCCGGAGCACCCGTTCCCGGCGGGCGTCGAGGACGCCATCGACTCCTTTCGGTGGCTGCGCGACCACCTCGCCGACTTCGGCATCCCCGACGGCGCCATCGTCGTCGCGGGCGAGAGCGCCGGCGGCAACCTCACCTGCGTCGTCGCGAACGCCACCCGCCACGACCCCGAGGGCGGGCCCGCGATGCAGGTGCCGATCTTCCCTGTCACCGACAACTCCCGCGACCACCCCTCGATGGACACCCTCGCCGACGGCTACTTCCTCACCCGCCGGCAGATGCACTGGTACCGCGACCACTACTTCACCGACGACGCCGACCGCCTCGACCCGCGCGCCTCCCCGTTGCTCGAGCCCGACCTCGCCGGGGTGGCGCCCGCCTGCGTCGTCGTCGCCGGGTTCGACCCGCTCCGGGACGAGGGGCTCGCCTACGCCGAACGGCTCCGCGAGGCTGGTGTGCCCACCGAGGTGATGTTCTTCGAGGGGTACATCCACGCCTTCGTCAACGCCACCCGGCTGGGTCGCCACGTGATCGAGCCCGTCGAAGCCATCGCCGACCGCATGGCCGACGGCGTGATCCTCCGGGAACGTCGCGCCACCGTGTGACGCCCCCGCACGCTTTGCGCCGTCGCGTCTGGGGGAGGAGGCTGAGGCCTGCAGTTCCCCCGCTCTACCCGAGAGGACACGCCATGCAGGTCAAGGCCATTGCCGCCGTCGCCCCCGACAAGCCGCTGGAGCGCACGACCATCGAACGTCGGGATGTCGGCGAGCACGAGGTGCGCATCGCCATCGCGTTCGCCGGTATCTGCCACTCCGACATCCACACCGTGCGGGCCGAGTGGGGCGAGATCGACTACCCCATCGTCGTCGGCCACGAGATTGCCGGTGTCGTCGAAGAGGTCGGCTCGGGCGTCACCAAGTTCAAGGTCGGTGACCACGCCGGGGTCGGCTGCTTCGTCGACTCCTGCCGCGAGTGCGACAACTGCCGCACGGGTCTCGACAACTACTGCCTCAAGGGCAACGTCGGCACCTACAACGCGATCGGCCGCGACGGTGAGCCGACCGCGGGCGGCTACAGCACGCACATCGTCGTCGAGGAGGACTACACCCTCCACATCCCCGAGTCCATCAGCCTCGACGAGGCGGCGCCGCTGCTGTGCGCCGGCATCACCACCTACTCCCCGCTCGCCCACTGGGGCGCGAAGGAGGGCGGCAAGAAGGTCGCCGTCATCGGCCTCGGCGGGCTCGGCCACATGGCCGTCAAGATCGCGCACGCCATGGGGTGTGAGGTCTCCGTCCTCTCGCAGTCGCTCAAGAAGAAGGAGGACGGCGAGCGCCTCGGCGCCGACCACTACTACGCCACCTCCGACGAGTCGACCTTCGAGGACCTCCGCGGGGCGTTCGACCTCATCATCAACACCGTCTCGGCGGACCTCGACATCGTGCAGTACCTGTCGCTGCTCGCCACCGACGGCGCCCTCGTGCAGGTCGGTGCCCCGTCGGAGCCGATGAAGGTCCCCGCGTTCGCGCTCATCCCCGGCCGCAAGTCGCTGTCGGGGTCGATGATCGGCTCCATCGCCGAGACGCAGGAGATGCTCGACTTCTGCGGCGAGCACGGCATCGGGGCCGAGGTCGAGGTCATCAGCGCCGACCAGGTCAACGAGGCCTACGACCGGGTCGTCGACTCCGACGTGCGGTACCGCTTCGTCATCGACACCTCGACGCTCTGACCTGCGCACCGAGACCCCCCTCGACCCCCTCGACCCGCCCCCAACGACCCCGGTGGGGGCGGGTCATGTTTCGTCTCAATCGAATTCGCCTGATCGTTATCTCAGCCCGATGACACGGCATCGCCCGCGTGCTCAGATGGAGCGTCCCCTCCCCTCAGCCACGAAGGAACCTCGATGCCTCGTCCTGTCAGGGCACGTCTGGCGGCCATCGCCGCCACCGCGTCACTCGTCGCGGCTCCGCTGGTGGGGGCTATCGCCGCCCCTGCCGTCGCCGCCGCACCCACCTCCTCGGCGGCCGCGTCGACCGCTGCGGCCACCACACCGAGCAGCATCCGCTGGAACCGCTGCGGCTTCGGCATGGGCATCCAGTGCGCCCAGCTCGAGGTCCCTCTCGACTACGCCGACCCCTCGAAGGGCACGACGACGATCGACCTTGCGCGTCGTCCCGCCGACAGCCCGTCCCGGCGGCAGGGTGTCATCATGGTCAACCCCGGCGGTCCGGGCGGGTCGGCCGTCTTCTCGCTGGGTCAGTTCGGGCAGATCCTGGGACGCGACATCCGCACCCGCTTCGACCTCGTCGCCGTCGAGCCGCGAGGGATGGGCGGTCAGGATCTGGCCCTCTGTGAGGGCAAGCCCGGTCAGGAGCCGCCCTACGTGGCGACGATCTTCCCCTGGAAACCCGAACACGTTTCCCAGCACCTCGCCGTCGACGAGTTCGTCCGCGACATGTGCAGGAACTCCGACCCGCGGATCCTGCCGCACATGACGACCGCCGACGTGGCCAGAGACATGGACACCGTGCGTGCGGCGCTCGGGCAGGCGCGCATCAACTACTACGGCGTCTCCTACGGCTCCTACCTCGGCGCGACCTACGCCAACATGTTCCCGGACCGCGTGCGCACCATGGTGGTCGACGGCGTCCTCGACCCGGTCTCGTGGGCCACCGGACGTCCGGGCGAGACCCACCTGCCGGTGACCACCCGCCTCGGCAGCGACATCGGCGCGCAGGACGGTATCGAGGCGGCCATCGCCGAGTGCGAGAAGGTCGGCGAGAGTCAGTGCCGCGAGCACGCGACCATTCGCGACGACTGGAACACCCTGACCTCCGACCTGCGCGAGGCCACCGTCAACCTCACCCCGGGTGAGGAGGGCATGACGTTCTCCTACGACCTGCTCATCCTGCTGTCCCTGGGCTCGCTGTACGACCACGAGGCCATCCCGGACCTGCTCACCCTCGTCCACGAGTTCCGGGTCGCCGCCGAGACTCCCGAGGCGCAGCAGCAGGCCGCGCCCCGTGCCGCCCTGCGGCGCGCCTACGACCGTGTCGTGCAGCGGGACGCCCGCAACCGCAAGGAACGCATCGGGTACAACCCGCCGGAGGACATCACCGAGGAGCAGTGGCCGCCGTCGGCGTTCGTCGGCTTCGAGGGGGTCCTGTGCAGCGAGACGGACAACCCCTCGAACACCGATGCGTGGGTGGCCGCCGGGGCGCTGGCCGACCGTCGCGCCCCGGGGTTCGGGCCGCTGTGGACCCGCAACTCCTCGATCTGCTCCGGCTGGGAGTGGAAGGGCAGCGGCGCCTACCAGGGGCCGTTCGACAAGAAGCCCGGAAACGGCATGATGATCATGACGACCAACTACGACCCGGCCACCCCGATCCACGGGGCGAAGGCGCTGCGCAGCATGTCGCCCGGGTCGCGGATGGTCACCGTGCAGGGGTGGGGTCACGGCGCCCTCGACCAGAGCGCCTGCGCCACCAGGGCCCGCACGTCCTACCTGCTGAGCGGCACGCTCCCGCGGCGTGACCTGAGCTGCAAGCCCGACCACGCGCTGTTCACCTCACTCGACTGAGACGCGCGCAAGCAAAGGGGGCCTCCCGGATGATCGGGAGGCCCCTTTCGCGTCAGATGCCGCGCGGGGTGTCCTTGAACTTCTCCATGTCCGGCGGCGGCACGAGGCGGTGCTTGAAGTCGATGCCCGCCTGCTCCATCGCGAGGCGCGCCATCATCATCCGCTCGGTCGTCGTGCGCTGCGCCCGGCCTCGCCCGAAGAAGCTCACGGCCCAGTGGAACAGGGTCGTCACGCGGCTCTTGAAGCCCGCGATGTAGAGCAGGTGAACGAACAGCCACAGCAGCCAGGCGGGGAACCCGGAGAACTCGCCCTTGCCGATCTTGGCGATCGCGCCGAAGCGCGAGATCGTCGCCATGCTGCCCTTGTCGGTGTAGGAGAAGTCGCCAGGCGCGGGGCCGCCACCGGCGCGCGCGATAATGTCTTTCGCGGCGTGCTGACCGGTCTGGATGGCGACCTGCGCGACACCCGGCAGCCCGTCGAGCGCCATCATGTCGCCGATGACGTACACCTCCGGGTGGCCCGGCAGGGTGAGGTCGGGGCGCACCTGCACGCGCCCCGCACGGTCGATGTCCGCACCCGACTGCTCGGCGAGCGTGCGACCGAGCGGGGAGGCGGCCACACCGGCCGCCCACACCTTGACGATGGAGGGCTGACGGCGCCGCTCACCCTCCGGGGTCTCGACGACGAGACCGCGGGCGTCGACGTCGACGACCTTGGTGTCGAGGCGCACCTCGACCCCCATCCGCTCCAACTGGGCCTGCGCCTTCTTCGAGAGGCGCTTGCCGAACGTGCCGAGCACGGCCGGGGCGGCGTCGAGGAGAATGACGCGGCTCGAACTCGGATCGAAATGGCGGAACTCACCCTTGAGGGTGCGGTGCGACAGCTCCGCGATCTGCCCGGCCATCTCGACGCCGGTGGGGCCGGCGCCGACGACGACGAACGTCAACAGCCGCTCACGCTCGACCGGGTCGGTCTCCAGCTCGGCCATCTCGAACGCGGTGAAGATGCGGGTCCGCAGCTCCAGGGCGTCATCGATGGTCTTCATGCCGGGCGCGAACTCGGCGAACTGGTCGTTGCCGAAGTAGGACTGCCCCGCGCCCGCCGCGACGATGAGCGAGTCGTACGGGGTCTCGGTGCGCTCGCCGAGCACCTCGGAGATCACGCGGCGACGCTCCAGGTCGATCTCCGTGACGTCGCCGAGCAGCGTGCGCACGTTGCGGCGGTTCTTGAGGATCTCGCGGGTGGCGGGCGCGACCTCACCGGCGGACAGGATGCCGGTGGCCACCTGGTACAGCAACGGCTGGAACAGGTGGCTGGAGGTGTTGGAGATGAGCGTGACCCGGACGTGCGGGTCGCTGAGGGCCTTCGCGGCGAACAACCCGCCGAAGCCGCTGCCGATGATGACCACGTGGTGGTCGTATGTGCGTCCCATGGGAGGTCCTTGTCGTCAGGGGGTCGACGGGGTCACGCTACGGCCACCTGGTCGCCGCGGCGCGGTGTGGATCGGTGGGTGGATACCGCAGGCGGGGGAGCTCCCCGCGCGTCGGTGACGCGCGGGCGCGAAGTCCATCGTCGGGAACCCCTTGGTAATGCACCCGGTCGTCCGACGATGAAGGCGTGAGCATCGTTGTGCGCAAGGCGGGTTCGAGTGACCTGCCCGCCGCCGTGAGCGTCTTGACGCACGCCTTCTCCCAGGACGCCACCACGCTCGGCATCCTGGGTGACCCTCCGCGTCCGGAGCCGATGCTGCGCGCCCTGTTCGGCGCGCTCGCGACCCACGACTATTCGCGTCCGCACGGCGCCATCGACGTCGCCGTCCTCGACGGTCGCGTCGTCGGTGCGGCCATGTGGGCGCGACCCGGCCGACCCGGCCTCACGCCCGCGCAGGTGGCGCGCATGTTCGGTGCGCTCGCCCCCGTGCTCACGTGGCGCCTCGTCCCCCTCATCCGCCACGAGCGCCTCATGGCGAGCCTGCGACCCACCGCGGATCACTGGTACCTGTTCTCGGTGGGTGTCGCCGAGCCCGGAGGGGGCGTGGGCGGGTTGCTCCTCGACGCCGGCCTGGAGCGCGCCGGTGCCGACCCCTGCTACCTGGAGGCCTCCACCTCGGCGTCGGCGCGGCTGTACGCCCGCAAGGGGTTCGAGGAGATCGGACGCCTGCCCTCCCCGGGTGACGTGGAACTGCAGTACGCCATGTGGCGCCCCCCTCAGCGGTAGGCGTCCAGCAGGTGCTCAGGCAGGGGGCGCATCCGGTCCTCGTCCCACGGGCGCGTCAACCCGGCGAGGTCGAAGACGTGGTCGAGCAGCGAGGCGGTGAACCCCCAGACGAACAGGCCGTCGACCTCGAACGCAGGCCCGCGGTAGGTCTCGAACGCGCACACGGTGAACCGGTTGGCGGGATCCAGCAGGTGGTCGATGTCGGCCCGCACCACGCGGGCCACCTCGCTGTCGTCGACGACCCCGATCGGGTGCGGGCGCGCCCACCAGGCGAGCACCGGGGTCACGGCGTTCTGCGTCGGGTGCATGTAGAGCGGGGGCAACTCGGCGACGATCTCGACCGATGA